>JAEMQG010000174.1 GCA_022758935.1 Candidatus Nitrosopumilus sp.
GTCATTGCAATATCTTCAAAAGTTAGATTATCACAAAAATTTTGATTCTTGATTCTATCTTCTCAAATTGAGTGAGAATGATGAATCCGCTATAAAAAATTCGGCGTTAAAGCAATGGCAGTTTGTTCAGGTTACAATCGCAAATGATTAAGAATTTTCTCTTAATAAAAAATAATTTTGAAGCAATAAGTGTTGGAACAAAACCAATCTTAAAGGTAAATCCAGTGTTTTTTGAATCATAGATTACTAGAGGATCTACTTTATAGTTTCAGAATGAAACTTTGAAAGATTTACCCAAAAAAGTTATCTCTAAAAATAGTTTTTTCAGATCATGTAAAAAAAAGAAAGTTAAATGCAGTAAAATTCAAACACGTGCTTATGCTGTTTGATTGATTTTTTCAAGGATGTTGATAGTGCTTATTAAAAATAAAAAACATAATAAACTCTAACCTATTCAGGCACCTGTTCTATGAAGGGTTACCATCATGTATGCCATTTCATTTACAAATGACTTGTCTTCATTTACCGACGCGGTATATTTTGTTGCCTCGTCCCAAAACGTACTTTTTTGGGTGGGATTTTTTACATAAGTTTGTTCACTCAATAATGTAAGTTAAGAATTTATCTCATAATATTCAACCTCAATGTTAATTAACATACTGCTAAAATTATGTGTAGACATATTTTTCTAATATTTTAAATCATGAAACACTTACGCCTGTAACTGCATGTTTTTAATCTTTCATCTGCCTAAATTGAACTATGCTTATTTTACCATGTCTATTTTTTTTGCATTTTGTGACTGATGGCAATACACACCGCAAAACCTATCGCCAAACCCAAAAATAGATCTTGAGCTGGTTCAATGTCAATTAAATTTAAAAAACTCGCAAACCATACGATGAATGATCCTGAAGTCAACCATGCCATAACATCGGAAATTTTTGGATTATCTGACGCTCTTGATTTGGTTGAAAAAAACTTGCTTTTAAAAACTTCTTCAAATTTTGGATCGTCCATTCTCATAAACTTATTTCTTGAATTTTTTCTATTTACATTATCTGTAATTATTTCATTAAAACCTTGGTTCTTAGTCTTAGAATTTTCATAACTATTCATCATAATTTCTAAATTTGTTAATATTTTGGATTGTGTTTTTTTTAACTCTGCAATTGAATCAGATAGCCCAAAAAGTATCTTTTCTAAATCTGGAACTTGTTTTTGATCTTCAAAAATCTTTTTATTTTTATATCCTTGATTAGATTGAGACAAACTGTGCATTCTATTTGTAAAATCTGAATTATGTGAATTATACTCTGATAACTTTTTTTGAGTGACTATTCTAGCTGTTGGAATATCTGACGATCTTGAATTCTTTTTGTACATTTGGTCTAATTTACCCTGCATTCTCTGTAGGAACATTTTATCCGAATTAAAAATAACTTTGCCATTTTTTAGTGCATTTCTCAAATAAAGTAATCTCCCTTCATCTCCAATATGCAATTTCAAAAGCATGTTTACAGTGCTCATGGGATTCTCGATCAGAATTTCACTCATTATATTTCCCCCCGCTATAACAAATCATCATACAATGTTTGTAAAAGAGTTAAAGTTAAAATCACTAATCTAAATCAAAAAGCCATTTTGTCAATTTTTTAGAATGAAGTTACAAGAAAAAGATCTATGAAAATCATGTTTTTTCTACAAACTCTTGTTTTTCTACATGATCATCTTGCCGATCATTATTTTTCAAATATTATCTTCAAAGCGTTGAAATCTCTTCTAGTATGGTGTTTGCAAATCTCCTGTTTGTTTTAGGCATGGATTTTGCTATTTTGGCTAGATACGGGCGAAGTTGACTGTCTGCATATGTTATCTTAAGCGTATTATAATATTCAAGAGAAACAGAATCGACTTCACCGCTTACTATTTTCTCTAGGAGGAATTTTGCTTTATTAATTCTGTCATCAAGTGGAAGCCTGATTATGCTGTAATCTAAAAATTTTTTTACAATTTTTTTGTGATTTTCGCCAATTTGAACTGCCAATTTGAATTTAGGAATGTTTGAAAACTCTTCTAGGATCTGGATAAACGGATTATCTGATTGAATGTAGTATCTTTGCATTAATGGCATGATCTGGATCAATAGAGTTTCATCAAATTCGTACGGTATGCCAAGATTTCTCTCAATATCTATTGCAAGCTCAGTGATAACAAAAACAAGTCCTAAAGGATCACGTATTGCCTGCACTCTGTATTTTACTGGATATTTCACAAACATTTTGTTTAATCGGTTAATGGCATGAGCTGATAAAAGACCTCTTTTATTGCCCTCATCTAGAGTTTTAATTATTTTATAAGATGTTACTGCAAATAATGAATAGTTTTTTGCACTTCCATTATTTTTTTCCAGACACTCTTTTTCAAAATCATCCATAAATTCATCAAGAATCCTCTGAATTTGTTCTTCAGGTTTAATATTTCTAAAATTAATTTGTTTTGTTGATGAATCAATTACCAAGTTTTGTTTTTCAGAATAAAATAAGGATCTCGCTCTATTGAGAGCATGTATGATGGCGGCTAATTTTTTTTTATTTCCTTTACTATATTTACTTTTTTGTAAGTTTTGAATAGATGATACTAGTGACTCATACAATATCTATCATACAATATTTCTCATCTTAGCTATAAAAGACTAGCAAAATTCCTTTTTAAATAAATGTTGGTTGAAAAATTTGAAATTAAATACATCCAAAATTCAATCGTATTATTCATTTTCACCGAAATATTGAAGGAAGATTTGCTGTTTTTGTCGATTATCTTTTTTGCTCTAATGTTACTTGCTTTGTTATTTTTTGAAGTAATGCATTTACTTTATGTTCATCCGATAATATTTTTTCCACCTCTGAAAAATTTTCATAATTCATTTCATTGATTCCTCCTTACCTTGATCTGAATACTTGACATCCACATATGTCTCAAAATTTGGGTCAAACGTCTCAGATCTAATTTTGTTAACCATTAAGATTGTAGTTACCATGATTTGGATTATCCATTAAAAATAAGAATTCATGTTTGTCTAAATTGAACAGACATCTAAGATTTTCTATAAAATGATGCATGTTTCATCATTACTTGTAAAATGATGACAATGTTCCTTAGACAGATGAATTAGTAACCAATTTACGCATATATTCTTAAAATATATCTGATATTTTTTATCTCATGTCACTAAATAAAAAATTCATTTTTCTACAAAATATCATTGCCATCTTACTTCTCGTATCTAATAAAGTGAAGATAGAATAATGTATTGGAACTAGACTCGTTAAAGATGAAGGCAAAACTATGTGATGAGTGTCATAGGCTGATGGAAAGGATACCTGACAAAATTCTCAAGGAAGGGCATGAAACATGTCGGTGGATATGTGAATCTTGCAAATCTGTGAAATTTGATGATGAATGAAGATAATGCTTTCTAAAATGAAATTGGGATTATGAAGTTTTATCCGGCTTAATATTTAAAAAATCGTAAAAATCATATCTGGAGAAAATCATCAGTGTTACAGCCCAAAGTATTATCCCGGTTCATCAAAGTCAGAGTTTGTCAATATTACGACTAAACGACAATATTATCAAAAAAGAGATCAGAATATAATTATCAAATGTTCAGGTACCCTATGCGACTAGCATATAGTTTAGGGTCACTTCTCAGTGTAGATCAAGTGCTAAAATGTTCAGAATTATTATCTCATACAAATGCAGATACAATTTGGATTCCAGAAACATGGGGCATGGAAAATTTCTCGATGCTAAGCATGGTATCACAAAAAGCACCCATGGCAAAAATAGGTTCATCCATTATCAACATTTACTCTAGAAGTCCTGCGTCGATTGCTATGGGAGCAGCTACTGTAGATACATTATCCAAGGGTAGATTGGTGCTCGGTCTTGGGACAAGCAGTACATCAATTGTTGAAGATTTTCATGGATACAAATTTGAAAATCCTATCTTGAGGATGACAGAGTATGTTGAAATTATTAAAATGGTTTTGTCTGGAACACCGGTAAATTATTCAGGAAAAATTTTTAATTTAAAGAATTTTACATTACTTATAAAACCCTACAGGGAAAAAATTCCAATTTATCTTGCGGCAGTTAATCAAAAAATGGTAAACTTGGCATGGGACGTTTCAGACGGTGTGATCTTTTACCTGCGACCTTTAGATGAAATGAAAAAAACAATACAAAAGATGCAATCAAAAAGAAAAATTGATGTGACCTGTCAAATAATTAGTTGTGTTTCTGAAGATGGAGAAATTGCAATAACTCGTGCAAAACAAACACTTGCATTCTATATCTCCGTTGGAAACATATACCGAGATTTTTTGGCAAAAAATGGCTATGTGACTGAAACTAAAAATATTCTTGACGAGTTTCATATATCTGGATTCAAATCAAATCATGAATTAATTTCAGATAAAATGTTAAAGTCTTTAGCAATTGCCGGAACACCTGATCAATGTATTGAACATCTACAACAGTTTAGAGAAGCAGGAATAGACTTACCAACAATACAGTTCAATCCAGTAGGTGACGTAATAGACTCGTTTAAATTATTTACAAATACGTTTTCAGAGGAGAAATGAATGGGTAAAGTTGGAATTGTGTCCTACGGAATAACCAAATTTTCAAAAGAAGATTCAAAAATTGAATCTCTTCTGTTAAAATCCACAAAAAAATTATTTGAAAACAGTCCTAATTTGAGCAGGAATGACATTGATGCAGTTTTAGTATCTACTAATAATAATTCAAAATATCTATCTGCAATCTTATCTGAAATGTCTGGAATTCAACCTAAAATTTCACATACTGTTGAGAGTCTGTGTAATTCTGGAACAAATGCAATTGTATCGGCGTATTCATATATTGCGTCAGGTCTGGCAGATGTGGTCCTAGTATCAGGAGCTGAAAGATATGATAGTCCTGGACAAATTTTGGAGTGGGATAATTCTAGAGGCGAATTCAAACATCCTATCTTTTGGGCAAGTATTTTTACAAAATCATACAAAAGAGAATTTTCAATTACTGATGAAGACTTGGCAATTGTATCCGTAAAAAACCATAAACAAGCTCAAAACAATCCTAACGCAATTTCAGAAAAAGAATATTCACTAGATGACGTATTGAATTCTAAAAGATTAACTGATGATCTTAGGTTGTTAGATTGTTCAAGACCATGTACTGGTGGGGCATCTATTTTACTTACATCTGAAGATTTTTGCAGTAAATTTACCGATGATCCGATATGGATTACTGGGATAGGACAAAAAACAATTTCTGCTGGATTTACAAAAAATACTTTTGATTACATGGAATCAACACGCATTGCTGCATCATCTGCATTAAAAATGTCTAAACATAATTCAAGCGATATAGATGTTGCAGAAATCCATGATGCATTTTCTGTCTGTGAGCCAATGGCTTTAGAATCATTAGGCTTTACAGATAAGGGGAGCGGAATGGACATGGTAAAAGAACTCTATGCAGCAAATAATTTTAAAATTAATCCCAGGGGAGGGCTAATTGGTTCTGGACATCCATTAGGTGCAACTGGAATAGCACAAACTATTGAAATTGTACAGCAATTACAAATATGTGCAAATAAAAGACAGGTGGATGATGCAACGATCGGACTAGTTCACAACATGTCTGCAGCTGCTACCTCTTCAACTGTTTTAATTTTAGAAAAATGACTTTTGAAGATGAATTAAGAAAGGGAAATTTCCAGGTCGCTGAATGCACTGATTGCAAAAAAATCGTTTGGCCACCATCTGACTTTTGCAATCAATGTTTTCAGGAAATTCGTTGGAGGAAATGCGCAAATGAAGGAAAAATTATTGAATTCTCCAAACAAAATAACAACTATTTTTGTTTAGCAGAATTTGAAAACACAATAAAAATAATTGGTAAAGTGGCTTCTTGAATTCCCACTAAAGATCAACAAATTAGGATGGAACGGTGTGGTATGATTGATGATAATTACTTCTTTGAATTTTCATTAATATGACAACTGAATAAGCACAAGCAGTCAGAGGGAAACGAGTTTGTATGTACCCCGTGTTTCAATGAATTACTTGCACAGTTAAGGGTGGTAAAATAGAATTATGGGAGAAATTCAGACAATACCGAGTCATCATTTGACTTAGATGATGCGTTTCTAATTGACTGTAATTTCTACAAAACAAGCAAGGTAATGATACTAACTGTAAACACAATTCATAATTCACCAAATTGCCTCTATGTTTCAGACCACTAATTTACATCAACTACAGGAATGGATCCACGCAGAAAAACTACGCGAGATATGGCGAGATGAAGACGATGAGATTTTTACAGGCAACTCTAATTGTGATAAATGCAATTGGCTGTCACAAAAACCAAATAAATTCTAAATTAACTTACAACAAAGTCAAAATTCAAATAAATTTAGTATAGATGTAAGGTGTGTCTGCAAGTTGATCAAAAGTCCAAATGGTTGGCAAGGAAATTGTTTTCGTCACTTTAAGACCATGTTTGTCAATTAAGGAACTCCATCCGCCATGAGATTGATTATTTGAAAGATGTCTCTTTGAGTGAGTACCTGCAAAAACAATACATGTGTTCTTTTTAAGATCTGTTGAAGAAATTTTTTCGATGACACTGGTGGCCAAAACGTCTCCTCCCATTTGTGGTAATCCCCCAATAAAAAACACAGGACATGTTAATTTTAATGTTGAATAATCAAATTCAATAGCATCTACACAAATGGGATTAAAATCAACTTTTGTTGCTGTTGAAATTGAATTTTGAAGTTCCACTAGTACATCGTCAATTTCAATACTAGTAGTTTGTAACCCTAAAAATTTTGCGCAGTATGCAATTCGCCCATCTCCTGAACCTATATCTACTAATTCTTTAAAATTAAAATTTTTTGCAATCAGTGCAGTGATATATGCTGAAAAAATCCAAGTTGGGTAAAATGGTTGACAGCTAGTACCATGTTTGATACTGTTTAACCAGTATTCACTAATGTCTCCTTCATACACCCTAGTTGAAATATCTGCAATATTTTGTTCATAGGAGTTATGATAAATTGGATTTTTCAGGGCAAAATTGTGAAGATATTTTAAATGATTATTATCTATTGGAAACTCTTTTGACGTAGAAATCGGAATTAATTCCTGAATGTGACTGTTCCCGGTGTATGTTTTTGCAAATTCTTGTTTTAATTTGATTAAATTTTTTGCAATTTGATCAATCATTGTATAAATCCCCAAAGTCAGATTGATAAACTAATTGTAGAATGGTTTTTGGCATATACTCCAATTTGCATCTCTTGGACATGGGCTGAACCTATTTTTATCTACAAAAATTAAAAGTATAATGTTTTTATTTTGTACGCATAACCCTAAGCGTGGATAGACAAAGTAAAGTTATTGTCCTTGCGTTAGTTGTTTCGTTGATAATCACCGCTGCATTTTTTACAGCATACATAGCTTCCAACTTAAATTCAGAGCAATTTGACTCTTCTAAAGATCTTGCCATAAGTGATGATGCTGATGACATGGCTAATTCCAATAAGGTATTTGATTCTCCACAAATTAAAGTGGATATCCTCGTACCCTCAAAACGTAATGACGGTACAGCAATAGAGAATCAAAAATTTGATGAAATAAGGACAGAAATTGCTGCTCGTTTTGGTGGGGTTACATTATTACCTCATTTTAATGGCACATCAATTCGTAACGAGACTAGATATGATGGCATAAACAATTCAGGTTTTTACGTGGTTGTACCAAACACCATTGAAAATTTGGAATGGTTTGTCAATTACAAACAAACATTGAAAGATAGACTGCAACAAGATAGAATCTTTATGACTTTTTCTCCTATCATGATTGCACCCTGAGTATTACTTTTGATGAACAGTGATTAGACAGAGCAATTACATAGTTGACTGTAGTTATTTCCTATTTTTTTAACAATTAAAATTTTTAGAAGATATTTCTTTTTTGGCAACTCGTATTATTGGAGAAATCTTTTTATTTCTAAAAGAAAAACCTGAATGAGTCAAGGAATTATTGCAACTAACCGTAATGGTGCACCACTTCCCCCTTCAATCTTCATTGGTAATGCAATAACTAAAGCACCCGTAACCGGCACTTTATCTAAATTTGCAATATTTTCAAAAAAAGGAATATCATTTGTACAGAGAATGCGATGAGTTTTGAAAAACTCTGATTGTCCATAATCTATACTTTGAGTATCTAATCCAATGGCATTTATTTTTCGATTCTCAACTAACCATTTTGCAGCATCAGGATGTAATCCTGGAAAGTGTAAATCTGTTAATGCATCCCTTCCTTTTTTAGCAGTTCCAAGATACTTGAGGCTATTTGGCCAGTATCTTCCGTATCCAGTATGCAATAATACAATAATTCGATCTGGAATTTTGCCATAACATGACTCCCAATTTGAAAAATCTTGTATTGATACCTGATAATCCGGGTTCACTAGTGCCTCTTTTGACACATCAATTACAATTGCATATCCAATAAGGCTATCCAATGGAATCTGATCAATTGTTTTTCCATTCTTTGCAAAATGAATCGGAGCATCCATGTGGGTCCCACCATGCTCTGGAGCAGAAAATTTTTTTGCAGAATAGTAATATCCTTTTTCTGTAATCCCGTCAAATTCCGCCTCAAGTTTAAAACCATCTTCAGTAGGCCAATAGATTGTTTCTGCAGAATAACTATGGGTAAGATCTACTATACACCCTTTGGGAAACGAGAATTTGTTTTTCATATGATTAATTCTGCATGCTAGGACATAAAAAAATTTTGCAAATCATGACCAATCATCCAATCCTTTGGATTCTATTTTCTTGCTCCACATGTGATCGATTTGCAAGTGAATTTCTAATTTTCTAGGGGACTCTAATGTGGCATTGCAGATAAGACAGCGATAATGCATGGAATCAAAATTAGGTTGATTTTAGATAAAAGGTGTAGGTTATAGTGAAACTACAAAGAGATTAATCTTTCAAATCTTCCTTCATCTTGTCAAAATCTTCTTTGTTGATTTCGCCTTTGGCATATCTTTCTTTAATAATATCCAGTGCTGAATTTTTTTTTTGTCCTGCAGATGACTGCGTGAATTGATATGATGGCTGAGATGTCTCATTAAAGTACGCAATAACATGTGGGCGCCACATATACCACAATACAACAGCATCAAGTACCAAAGTCAATACGGAAAATGGGTTTCCTACTATTGATGCTAGGCCAATTATCAAGCTGATTATGGAAAGTACGATGACGATAATTCGCCCCCACTGTTTACCCGAAAACAGTGCACCTGCGATCACAAATTCTATTACTGCAAGTATTCCAAACATAATCAGAAACATGCCGCCAAGTACCGCGGAAAACATGCCCAGGTAACCCATGCCGCCGCTTACCCCAAGCATTGCAGCCCCTAGGACAGCCATAATCAATGATACGGAACCACCAATCAAGTGTAAAATTCCAAGAATGGTAATTCCAAGTGGCCTAAACAATCAATTATGATGTTTCCACAACTAGATAAATATTTTAAAAAGTGAAAAATGGTATTTAATTCTTCTATGACCTAATCTAAAAAGTCAAAATAATGAACCTATGTCTTTTTTCAAGTATCCGAGTTTTTTATGAACTCAAAGATTTATAGAACGAAAAAGAGTTTTTAGTTTTAGTAAAAAGCCAAATCGTTCATTGAAGTTAAATACAGAATTTGTATTACATGAAATAGTATGAAAGCGTGGAAGTGTTACAGGTGTGACTTGACATTTAAGGAAGAATCCCTTGTCATCATGCATAAAGATATTTCAAGACATTCTTCCACACAGATCGAAGTAATTTCCGCCTAATGAAAATAATTTAGATTAATCAAGGCTAGAAAATCAAAAACAGTTTAGAATTTCGTTACCTTGATGGAACTTACATGTCATCTTGATGCCCAATTTCAGATAAATCTATCTTGATGACACTAAGTTTCAAGACAATTTTAATTTTTGATGTGCAGGATGGATTTGTCCTACCTCGCATCTCTCAAGACCTTTGATATGATTTCATCGACTGTTTTTACACATGTTAGTTTAGTAAAAGTATTAAAAATCCTTAAACTTGTAACGATCAACTCTTTAACGGAACCAGGTTTTGTCTTTGAATAATCCGCAATTGTTAGGTGGCCGTTCATTACTGGGTTTGAATCATTTGTCATTAATAAGAAACAATAACCTAGCAATATTGAAAGGTTATTCTATAATTACCTACTTTACTATATCACTACTAGATACAAATTGATATGAGTAGCAAAATGACTTCAATTTCATTAATGAAAGACAGAGTAAAAATAAAGACAAAAAAGGACAATAAAAAAATTGCGCGAACCCGTAGGCAAAGAGGATATAATTGGGAAGACACGCTGGTAAAAAGATTCAATTCTACCGAACACTGGAAGGCATTTCGATTAGGATCCCCAAGTGTAGCACTACCTGATGTTTTAGCTGTAAATAACCATGATGGTACAATTTTTACCATAGAGGCAAAATCCGGCACCAGTACCTCTCTTCCAGTTCCAGCAGATCAAATTGAAAGGTGTCAGAAATGGATCACAACATTTGAAATTTACAGAGATCGAAAAGTAATTCTCGCATTCAAATTCCTATCAAAAAAAAGGATAGGATTAGGTCAGTACGAAAGTAGGGAATTAAGAGAATTTTTCAAAATTTGGGACGGCTCAACAGGTATAACTGACTGCGTCTGTACATATGATGGAGAAGTATTCTCAAGGATTAATGGAAAAAGAGAGAAGGTAAATCTTGTAGAATTTACAATGCCATTTAAGACAAAACACCGAACTAGTGCCTAACTATTTACAGTAATAGCAGTGTTTTTTAATGATTAGTGCTCAAATATCATCATGTCCGAAAACAATACCAACTCAGAAATTGAAAAATTGGATATAACAGAAAACAATGAAGTGCTACCAAAGTCGTTATTTGAAACAGCGTCTGGATTTGAAGGTACCAAGTCAAGAATGACTTTTGAAGAATTTACAGATGAGCGATCTCTAGTCAGCTATGATGCGTTTGGAAATAAACAAATGAAAATTAAAGTTCTTGAAGTTTCAGACGAAAATCCACCATCGAAATGGAAGTTTGGAGATCGTGTCAAGGTCAGTAAAATATTGGTGACCATAAAACACTTATCCACACAAGAAGTTGAGGAGGGAGAATTTGATATTGATGCGATTGAAAGAGAATTGGCTGAAAAAAGACACTATTCATCAACAAATAGGTGGGTTCCTGCAAATGACATCAAAAACGGATATGTTCTGGGTTCAAGACATACCACATTAATTAGCGACGCCTCAGCTTTGGATTATATAATATTCTAGTTCATCCATAGACGCACCATAAATTAAAAATGTTTCAACTAAAAACCTTTAAGCAACTGAATTTGAAATCTTCATTATGATTACAAAAACGATAAAAGTTAACGGAACTGAATTTCGACTCACATTAACTGATCAGGTAATTAACCAAGTAAATAATCTTAAAAACTTGTATAATGCAGCTTATGAAGATCCAGAGAGTTTTGAGGAAGTAAGTGCTGAAATTTCAAGTACGATCAATGAAATTGCAACTGCTGTTGAACCAGAAGCTTCTGATGGTGATCTCGATGGATTAATTCAAGAGATAATCAAAGTTGTCGACAATAAAGCAGCTGAAATGGAAAAAGAATTAGAAGGAAAACCTGAAAAACCCACTACAAAAAAATCAAAGTCAAAGAAATAGATGAATCTACACTCAAAAATTTTCTATATTTACGCTCAATTATAAGTTAGTTTTGACTTTTATTTTGTGCGTGATTTAGAAATTTACTCTTTATCATATAATTTAATGTGTTACTCTCCAATTCCCAACGTCGTTCCATTAACATCTCTATTCCGTTTTTCAAACCAATCGTCTTCCAATTTGCATTTACTGGACGGTATAGTAAATGTGGATTTGGACTCGAATATTTTGAAAAGTAGAATGTAGGGATAAATGAAAAAGTGTTGGAAAATTATATAGAAACTCCCAAAATTAGACGATAAAGAGTAATTCCTTTCCCAACATACGCATACAACAAAGTCAATTATACCTTATAATCGAGTGTAAAATTAGAAAAATTTATCGTATTAGTTATATTGTAAATAAATAATGCTTATGTATGGTAAATAGTTGTGAGTGTGGCATCTGTTCTCATCACACAGAGCAAGAATGCATTAAAAAAGAATGCAAGTGTTGTCTAAATTTCCATGAAAGATCTGGTCCTAAATCAAAATAAACTTGTGGTCTTTCTTACTATTGACTTTGTTTCTTGTAACAACTGCATCTCTTTGTAATATGATGAGCGCATCCAAAAAGTAAATGATCTTTGCAACCGCATAAGAGACATTTTTTTTCATTGTTTTGCATTATTCTACAATTTTTCTAGAATGTGTTCTATTTTATCCCTTAATTTCCGGTCATTCAGTGATTCAAGAATTTTTAAGCGTATATTTTTTAATCTATTTTTATCATCCGAATATAATGCAGACATGGTCTCTATTTCTTTATCAAAAGAATAATTATTCAAATAATACTCTAATTTAGATTTTAAATCTAAAAAATCACTTGATTCAAATTTTTCAATTCCGATTCTATTGACCAATACTTGAAAAAAACCATTTATTTTTGATACTTCTTTTTTAATTATCTCCAAATCCCCTGATTTGTCCTCAAGTTCTAGAAGTACCTTGTAAGAATTTATGATCTTTTCTAGTATATTTTTTAGATATTCATAATATGTTATCACGATTAATTTATAATTAGCATCCACGTTTTAATCCTGTGCTTAAACAGATTATTCTCTTCTATGAAAAAATAAATTGTACGCATTAATTCTTTGAACTTTGCTTTAGTATGTAATGACAGATGAACGTAGAATAAATATGCCATCTTATGCATCTTGATGACAAAGACAAAGCATTCGATGACTCATAGATTAATGGGAGAAGCGAGTGATAAAATTCAAACAAATGAATGTCATTGAGCACACAACTTTTACAAATCTGTAAGACTAGTTGATAAAGAATTACCATGGAAAATTCATCATTATATCTTTGAGATCATCATTTAGAAAATTTGTCTGTCAATATTACAGCTTATCCATTATGTAGTGTAATATCTGAAAGCAATAAAATTATTAGATTGCTCATTTGATTTAAGTATGGAAGTAACGAATGTTTATGAATGAAAATACTGTTATGAATGTATGATGTTGGCAAAAATTAAGTTCTACATTTAATTTTTAGAAAGCAAAAATCTAATGTTTTTTATAATACGATAGATTAGAGTCTAATACCTAAGAATTGTATTTGCAGAGTTTTCCTAAATGTTGCTGTAATCATAATTCCTATGATCTTGTTATGAGTATATTGTGCATTTTAGGATATTCTTAAAACATTGAAATTTTTCTTGCATATTATTTGGATCCTAACATTTGGGAGGTAAACTATCTTTATTGTTCTTTCTTTAATTCTTGGGAAATTCAAAAAAGGTGTTGAACAAATTCCCTTATTTCCTAATGATGATTCTATGACAAACACAGAAGCAGTTAACATGCTTCATGTCGGTGGTAATCCGATATTCACAATCTTTTGTATGTCTCATAAACAAATTATAGTGAATTTCAACTTAAGTTTTTAGGAAAATGGTAATTGAACCAAATTAAAGTCATTTTGATCTAAAAATTTGGTTAAAATCCATCTAATTTTTATCCTATTATTTCTTAATTATATCATCATGTTAATGAAAAATCAATTCATGTCTTGTAGAATAATTATTAGATATCCCAATGTAGAGTGAGTTTGTCTTGAACATTAGAAAAAACACACCACTTTTAGCTGTATTCATATTCCTGATTTCAATTACATGTGTTTTTCTACCTGAGATCAGTAACGCTGAATCCTATTTATCACAATTTGGAGCATTTGGTTCTGGCGACATTCAACTTAATAATCCCGAAGGCATAGCACTTGATTCATTAGGCAACATCTATGTTGCAGATACTAGCAATAACAGAGTTCAGAAATTCAACTCTGCCGGTGTTTTCCAATTAAAATTTGGCACATCTGGCTCGGGTAATGGCCAGTTTAGTTCTCCAATTGGAATAGCACTTGATTCA
>JAEMQG010000118.1 GCA_022758935.1 Candidatus Nitrosopumilus sp.
ACTAAAGTCATATGTATTTCACACAAAGAAGATGCAGATGGTGTAAGCTCTGCAGCTTTGATTAGACAGGCTTTTGGAGGTGATTCTGTTTTGGTTGATTATCCAGGACAAATGGAGAGTATACAAAAAATTTGTCTCGATGATAAATTAAAATCATTATACATTTGTGATTTGGGTCTTAGTAAAAAAAATCAGGATGAATTTGTTGAACTATTGAGAATTCTGAGAAAAAATCATGTTCTAGTAACATATATTGATCACCATGATATTGATCCAAAAATTTCTATGGAATTAGAAAAAATGAAAGTTAAAATGATTCATGATATCAACGAATGCACCACAGTTCAAGTGTATAATGCATTTAAATCAAAACTCTCTGATCATGCTCCTTTCATTGCAGCATGCGCTGCTATTACTGATTACATGGAAGACCGACCAATCGGCTCCAAACTACTCCAAATTTACGATAGGCAATTTGCTTTGATTAATGCAACTGTCCTTACTTACAATATAGTTGGACACCAAAAGGATCCAGACTATTTGTTGTATTTGGTAGAAGAATTAGCGGCCTCTAAATTCCCGCACGAAATTCCAAACACATTCGAATTTGCACAAATTCAGGTTGATAAACTTGCACAAATAATTTCCAAAGTAAAAAAAGGTATGAAAACTATGAAGAACATCGGATACATGGAAATTATGGATTCTGGAGCAAGCGGTGCTGTCAATTTTGTTTTAGGACTATCTGGAAAAGATGTTGGTGTTGCATACAAAGAACGAGTTGATCATGGTATCTATGCAGTTTCTGTCAGAGGTTCAAGATCTTGTAAAATTCATTTAGGAAAAATTGTAAACATTCTTGCAACTGAACTTGGCGGTTCAGGTGGAGGTCATGATAAAGCATGTGGGGCAGTTATTCCAAAACCAAAAATTCAAAAATTCCTCAAAGAGTTCAATAAACAATTAAACTAATTGGAAATAATTATTTGTACATTATTGAAATGAAATCTCAATAATTGCATCAATTTCTGTCATGGAATTTAATGGTAAACTTGAAACTCCTACTGCAATTCTTGAATGCTTTCCACTATCTCCAAATATTTCGTAAAACAAATCCGATGCGGCGTTGATTACTTTTGGGTGCTGTGTGAATTCTGGGAGAGAATTAACAAATCCTGTTAATCTCACAATTTTTGAAATTTTTTCAAAACCTCCCAATTCTTTTTTAACCTGTGCAAGTATGTTGATTGCACAAATTCTTGCTGATTCTACCGCAGTTTCAATATTTTCATCTGAAACTTTTCCAGTAAATGCAACTTTGCCATCTATCATTGGAATTTGACCTGAAACGTATAACAAATTACCAGATTTTACAACTGGAATATAAGATCCGGCAGGAGTTGGTGGTACTGGCAATTTTATCCCCATTGATTTTATTTTTTCTTCAATCAAGATACTTATGACTAAGTCTTATCTGATTTTAATTTTTACTTATTTTGATGAGTACCTTTTCACCTTTGTTTGAATTGTTCTGATATACTGTTCTAGTCGTATATCCTTGTTTTTGTAAACATCCATCCAAAATTGCTACCCATGGTAGCGAATGTCCACTATTCAATTTTGAATCTATTGTTATGTTTTTAGTGTTGGCATCAAAATTGACATGACCTGAACACATGATTTGCAGTGCAGCGTCTACTATCTCAATTATTTCATCTAGTGATTTAATTTTCAAATTTATTCCATTTTTCTCAAGTAATTTAAGCATGTCAAATTCAGGTTTTTTTGAAACAATGGCTGAATTTAGTATGTGCAATAATCCATTTTCATTAATGATTTGAATAATTTTATAGAGTTCTTGCGCTTCATTTTTTGTCATATCTGCAAATGATTCTGTTTTAAATGAATTTTTCCAAATATTTGCAAATACTCTATTTTGATTAACTCCTAAAATTTCAGTTGATGAGAATATTGCTCCCTTGCCATTTTCATTGTCAACTATCAATACTTCTGTCTCATCAAAAATAAAGCAATTTTGAACTACGTCTGATACTCTGATTTTTACTTCATTTGGAATTGTTCTATATGTCTCTGAACAAAGTTGTGCTGATGGGACCATTGCCCTCACTTCTAGATTTCGACGAAGGACTGATAGTAACTGTTCTTTACATTCACTCAAAAGCCCCAGTCCCCACTGATCTACCATGATGTTTATTGAAAATTTTGAACCCTCTATCATTGTTCTTAATTGATCAAGCACATTGTTTGCACTAACATGAAAGTATCTCTTTTCTTCAGATCCTCTTGATTTTCTGCTTTCCTCACTTGCCTTTTTTAAATTTGTCACCAAAGAATTCATTGCATTTACTTTGTTAATTTGTTCATGAATAATTGCATCAAATGCATCTTCTGGCGCAATCGCTGTACACATAATTGGTTTGCTTTTTGAAATAATTGCTAATCTCTTATTTTCCAACTTTAATAAAGTGGGGTATATTTTGGTTCTTGGAATATTTGAATAATATGCAAGTTCACTTGCAGATATTGTTCCTTTTGAGATAAGTGCTACATATGCCTGTGCTTCATACTTGCTTAATCCAAATTCTTCGAGGCTAACAGTTAGTGCCTGTTCATTTACCATACTCTTACTTGATGTGTGATTAGGTAAAATCGAGAGCTAAATTCCTTTATACAAATACTCAAAAAAAATCAAAATTGTAACTACGGTGAGATGTTACTACAGTTACTGATAAAACTGTGACACCGTCCTAAAATATAAAATCACTACTAAAAAATTGACGTGATGACTAATTTGAATTTATTTGGAATGGAGTCCACGAACATGACGCAGACTGTCACAATCGTTCCTAGACTAGAATATTCAAAAAAGTTACTTGATAGTATTGTGAGCGTTCTACAAAAGAAAAGAAATGAATTGCAAAATTTAAACCTAATTTTACTTGACGTAAATGACGATGCTTGTGTCACAGCACTCAATTTAGAACGAACTATCGTGTTTTCATTAGAAATCCTCGTTCAAATAAAGAAGAGATTAAATTCTATCTCTGGGGTAAATAGTATTCCTGAACTTTTACCTTTGACCATTCCGATGCTTAGAACTGTGAGTGCTCAGCTTTTTAATCTACTCCCTGCTTGCAGTCAAAATTTATGTGAACTGTCAGTCCATTTAGGCAGCATTGTACTAGATTCTGCGATTCTCTCTCGGGCTAGATTTGATTTTAGTCAATCTAATGATGAATCTTCATTGGTACTTGATGAAGTAAAATTAATCGTAGACTCTAAAATAAGTAAGCAGTATCCTAATGTTGATTTTTCTAAATCTTGCAACACTTGAATTTTTTTAACTCTAAACGTGATTTTAAAAAAGACATAGAACACATCCAAACACTCTCTGTAAAAATTGAAAAAAACTTGTCCAAATATAGCATGTCCGAAGACGATAAAATTGGTAAATTAACACTAGAGGAATTACAAGATATAAACAAAATTATAGGATTGGCTAATTTTATGCTCCTCAAATATGAAGATAAAAAAGAGACACATTCGATTTTACAACAATTTGTTTCAATCATTACTGAATCCGCGCAATCGATAGAATGTATTGATGATGATCTCTCAGAGTTAATTTTATCTGCTGAGGATTCTATTAATAAAGTCAAGAACATTCACTCTAAAATTTCAGAAAAATCTGATCTTGAAAAATCTTATCTTGATGAACCTATTAACGATGCCCCTAAAACTAGTTCAATTAATTTAACCAATTTTACTAGACTGGTTAACACATCTGGATACCAACAAAATTCTCAAGGCAATGCTACACAGATGATATAGATGAGTTTGGCCCCACAAGAATTAGAAAACAACGCAAGCAAATATGCTTCAGAGGCAATCAAATTTGATTCTCAAGGAGCACGAGGTATGGCTATAACACATTATCAACATGCCATTGATTCACTTGTTAAATTATTGCAACTATATCCAACAAGTAAACTCAATCCTATTTACAAAGACAGATGTAATTCTTATCATAATAGAATACAGGCACTTCAGGAATCTCGTGGAGTCGAACCCGCCGTAGATCCAAATGCCTCTCCTAAAGAACAAAAAGCATCTGTACAAAGACAAACAGATGAAAATGATTTTGAAGAATTAGTAATGAAAGAAAAACCCAATATTAGCTGGAGTGAAGTAATTGGATTGGATGATGCAAAAAACGCATTACGCGAATCTATAGTTTATCCTACAAAAAGACCTGATCTTTTTCCTTTGGGTTGGCCAAAAGGGATGTTACTTTATGGTCCTCCTGGAACTGGTAAAACAATGCTAGCCGCTGCAACTGCCAATGAGATGGATGGCTATTTCATTAATGTAGATGCTGCATCTATGATGAGCAAATGGCTTGGTGAAGCTGAAAAAAATGTTTCAAAATTATTTCATATGGCAAGAAGTTATGCCGAAAAAGAAGGAAAACCTGTAATTCTTTTTGTTGATGAAGTTGATTCTCTTTTAGGATCCAGAAATAGCGAAGTTGGAGGAGAAGTGAGAACAAAAAATCAATTCCTAACAGAAATGGATGGCGTTAATGGCAAAGGTAAAAATTTAATGCTTTATGTTATTGGGGCTACTAACAAACCGTGGAGTCTTGATTGGCCTTTTCTTAGAAGATTCCAAAAAAGGATCTATGTTTCACTTCCAACTCAAGAGGCAAGAGAAAAGTTATTTGAACAATATACTGCCCCTCTTAAAAAAGATCTAAGAGTAAACATATCCGAACTTGCACGATTATTTGATGGGTATAGTGCGAGTGATATCAAAGATGTATGTCAAGCCGCACAAATAAAGGCCGTTCACGAAATATTCAATGCTCCTGATTATCATGAACCAGTGGATGGCGAAACACCGATACAACCACGTGAACTTACCACAACTGACTTTAAAGAAATTATGTCAAGAAGAAAACCAAGCGTATCACTTGAAATGGTTCGTGCATACCACAAGTGGAGCGAAGAATTCAGAGCCCTTTGATAAATTTAAATTAATTTTGCGATCAACCTTCAAAAAACTTAAATCAACGAAAAAAATTACTCGTCGAGGGTCACAATTACTACAAAGAAATCAAGCCACGCAAACAAGTTTGGGAAACTGATCTTTGATGATGGCACCGTTCTTAATGGGGAGGGATTTGGTTATTCTACAACTGTTTTTGGTGAAATTGTATTTAATACGGGCATGGTGGGATATACTGAGACACTCACTGATCCCTCGTACAGTGGGCAAATCTTGACATTGACATATCCGCTTGTAGGAAACTATGGGGTTCCTGATCCATCAATTAAAGACGAAGACGGAATTCCAAAATTTTTTGAATCTGATAAAATTCAACTAAGGGGACTAGTCGTTCATGAACTGTCTCTGACTTCTAGTCACTGGAATCTATCGATGACCCTTGATGAATGGCTTTATAATGAAAAAATTCCAGGGATCTCTGGAATAGATACAAGGTCGCTAACAAAGAAAATCCGAACAGGAGGGGCAATGATGGCAGCTTTGGTAGTTTCTGATACTGAAATTAATGTCGATGAGATAAAAAAACAACTTGCGTCTGCACCACATTATAATTCTGAACAATTCATGGATGTTGTTTCTACTAAACAAGAAGTAGTTTATGGATCTGAAGATCAGTCTGTAGTTGTAATTGACACTGGTACAAAGAATGCGATTCTAAGAAATATTCGTGAACTTGGGTACAAAGTGATAAAAATACCGTGGAATACAACATTTGAAAAAATTTTATCTCATCACCCTAAAGGTGTTGTAATTAGTAATGGGCCTGGTGACCCTCAAAAATGTTCAAACACTATTGAGACTGCAAAAAAACTAATTGAGAATAATATTCCAACACTTGGAATTTGTTTGGGTGCACAAATCATTGGTATTGCTGGAAACACCAAAACTTATAAATTGAAATATGGTCACAGGGGACAAAACAAACCCTGTGTCAATTTAGATAATGATCAAATTTACGTTACGAGTCAGAATCACGGGTATGGGATAACACCTGAATCTCTTAGTGCGTCTGAATTTAATTTATGGTTTAAAAATGCAGATGATAATACGGTTGAAGGAATAAAACACAAAAAACAAAATTGCATAGCTGTTCAGTTTCATCCTGAATCTACACCTGGCCCTAATGACTGTAGATTCATCTTTGAAGAGTTCAAACACCTAATGGAGGAAGGCGAATCTGCCAAAAAATGAATCGATAAAAAAAATTCTTGTACTTGGTAGTGGGGCAATAAAAATCGGAGAAGCCGGCGAAAGTCGCTAAAACGACCGTCAATTTGACTACTCCGGAAGCCAATGCCTCAAAGCAATACATGAAGATGGATTGAAAAGTGTCTTAATCAATCCAAATATCGCTACAATTCAAACAGATACTAGATTTGCAAATAAGGTGTATTTACTGCCTGTTAATGTTGAGTATGTAGAATCTATTATCGAGAAAGAACGACCTGATGGTATAATGTTGGCCTATGGGGGTCAAACTGCTCTTAATTGCGGTGTTAACCTCGCTGAATCTGGCATACTTCAAAAGTATGATGTACGTGTTTTAGGTACACAAATTTCTGGGATTCAAAAAACAGAAGATCGACAACTCTTCAAAGATTCCATGAATCAATGTAATGTTCCAATTTTGAAAAGTAGAACGGTCAGAAATTTTATCGATGCCAAGGAAATTGCTCAAGAATTAGGGTATCCTGTGATTATTAGAGTAGCGTATACTCTTGGAGGTAAAGGCGGTGGCGTTGCCTATAATGAAATTGAATTACACGAAATTGTGGAACGAGGGTTAAGGGCAAGTCTCGTTGGCCAAGTTCTAGTTGAGGAATACATTGGGCACTGGAAGCAAATCGAATATGAGGTAATGCAAGATTATGATGGAAATAACGTAATTGTCTGCAATATGGAAAATGTTCTTTCAATGAAGGTTCATACTGGTGACAATATTGTTGTTGCTCCTTCACAAACAATCGATAATCACGAATATCACATGCTTCGTTCTGCAGCCTTACGTGCAACAAAGCATGTTGGAATAGTCGGCGAATGCAATATTCAATATGGCTTAGACACAGATTCAGATAGATACGTGGCAATTGAAATAAACCCTAGATTATCTAGATCGTCTGCACTCGCAAGTAAAGCAACAGGTTATCCACTGGCATACATTTCTGCAAAAATTGGATTAGGATACAAATTACCTGAACTAGAAAACAGCATTACAAAAACAACAACTGCTTGTTTTGAACCCTCTCTAGATTATATTGTATGCAAACATCCCAGATGGGATTTTGCAAAATTTGATCTTGTAAATCGAAAACTCGGTCCTACTATGAAATCTGTAGGAGAAGTTATGGCGGTTGGAAGAAGCTTTGAGGAATCATTACAAAAGTCAATACGAATGCTTGACATTGGAAACGATGGTCTTGTTCTAAACAGAGTAAATGGAAAAACATATGATGAAGAACAACTAGAAGATCATCTCTCTCATCCGGATGATTTAATTTTGTATTACGTCGCAGCTGCTATCAAAATGGGAATTTCAGTTGAACGAATTTACAAACTTTCTTCAATTAATCCGTGGTTCATTGAAAAAATCAAAAATATCGTGGAAATTGAATCGAGGCTAAAACAGGAAGAAATTACAACCTCCTTACTTTGGGAAGCGAAAAAGAAGGGTTTCTCCGATAAGCAAATCGCACGTGCAAAAAATAAATCCGCTGAAGAAATACGTGAAATTCGTAAAAAGGCAAAAGTTTTACCATCTGTGAAACAAATCGATACTTTATCTGCCGAATGGCCCGCAATTACCAACTATCTCTATTTGACATATGGTGGTAACCAAAATGATATTCTAATCAATCCTGATGAAAAGGGAGTGATGGTACTTGGTGCAGGACCATATCGTATTGGTAGTAGTGTGGAATTTGATTGGGGAACTGTAAACATGGTTTGGGGATTGCAAGAAAATGGAGAAAAAAATGTATCAGTTGTAAACTGTAATCCTGAAACCGTTTCAACGGACTATGATATTTGCAACAGATTGTATTTTGAAGAACTAACTCTAGAAAGGATCTTGGACATCGCTGAATTTGAAAATCCAAAAGGTATTGTTACTTGTGTTGGTGGCCAAACTGCAAATAATTTAACATTGGGCCTTGCTAAAAATGGTATTAATATTCTAGGTACTGCGGCACATGATGTTGATAGAGCAGAAGATCGTTCTCAATTTAGTTCGGAACTAGACAAATTGCATATACAACAGCCTCGATGGCAAGCTTTTTCAAATCTTAATGAAGCAAAAATTTTTGCACAAGACGTGGGATTTCCAGTCATTGTTAGACCTTCATATGTGTTATCTGGAGCTGCAATGAAAGTAGTATGGTCGCAAGTCGATCTAAAAAAATATGTTAAAGAAGCAACTGATGTGTCTCCTGATCATCCAGTTGTTATCTCAAAATTTATGCTAAATTCACTAGAAGTAGATGTTGATGGAGTTAGTAATGGAACTGAAGTTATAATTGGAGCAATAGTTGAACACATTGAGAGTGCAGGTGTTCACTCTGGCGATGCTATGATGTGCATTCCACCCTGGCGGCTGAACAATAAAACGATCGACACTATCACTGAATATTCTACAAAAATTGCGAAAACATTCAATGTTAAAGGACCATTTAACCTTCAATTTTTAATTCATGATGATCATGTCTATGTAATTGAACTTAACATAAGGGCATCTCGCTCAATGCCTTTTGTATCAAAACTTGTAAAAACAAATCTAATCTCACTAGCCGCAAAAGCGATTTTGGGTAAACCACTACCTAAATTGCCTGAAAACAAGTGGCAAAAAATTCAGAATTTTGGAATAAAAGTACCACAATTTTCGTTTATGCAGTTAGATGGGGCTGATATTACACTTGGTGTAGAAATGCAATCAACTGGGGAGGTTGCTTGTTTTGGAACAAGTTTCTATGATGCGTTAGCTAAAGGACTTACATCTGCAGGGTATACTCTCCCTATGACAGGCACTGCTCTTGTAACCGTTGGCGGAGCTCAAAACAAAGAAAAATTATTACAACCAATTGCCAGATTGAAGAGTCTCGGATTTAAGATTCTTGCAACTGAGCATACTGCAGAATTTTTTGAAGAAAAAATTGGCGATATTAAGATAGTTCACAAAATTTCAGAGCCTACAAGAAAACCCAATATTGCAGATTTACTTTATGAAAGAAAAATAGACTTTATCATAAACATCCCTAGTACATCCACCCTTGAAAAATACGTTGGAATGCTTGAGGATGAATATCAAATCCGAAGAAAATCTTTGGAGTTAGGAATTCCTGTTCTCACCACAATTGAACTTGCCGATTCTTTTGTAAAAACTTTGGAATGGTTAAAAGATAACAAAACTACAAAAGATCCTATAGAACCTTATGATAAATTAGATTGATTGTATTATTTTGAACTACAAAAGTAATGAATTGATCAAAACATTGTATTGTTTTGGCTGATCTTAAATAGTGATATTTGTAAAAGTTGATTCTTCATTTATTTTAAATGTAATTACAGGACCTGATTAATTATGGATTCATCTCCTATAATTGTTCCATCAAGTGTGATTATTCTAGCGGATGATACCTGTTTTATTTTTTCTATTATTGGAGAAATTGATTTTTTATATTTTTTTTTGTGTGTAGCATAAAAATATCTATTAAATGACGGAATAATTATAATTTCAATCACTCCTGATTTATTTGGAAATACATTCTGTTTTTCCGTCTTTATTGAAATCCATACTCTCTGTCCATTTAATATTGAATCTTCTTGAAAAAACACGGGGTGAACATGACCCATGATAATTTTATCCACATGTGAAAAATTTTCTGAAGGCATTGTATGTCCATGTGTTAGTAAAATATTTTCTAAAACCATTCCAGCTGAGCTAATCATCGAAATATTTTCTGGAACTAATCTCTGTATGTTTGCATCGTGATTTCCAGGAATAAGTACTACATCACATTTCTGTCTGATCCTCTCAAAAAATAATGGGACTTCATCCCATTCACTTTTTGAGATAATTTTGATACTTGATTTTATATCTCCTAATAATATGACTGAATCTGGTTTTTCTGAATCAATTATGCTGGATAATTCCTCTATTGTTTCATTAATTGAGGAGTTTTTGCCAATGAATATATCGTTTGATGCAAGACTACTTTCAAATCCTATGTGTATATCCGTAACTATGAGATTCTTTTTCTGTCCTTCTAAGATCATAACTGGTTTAGATGGAATTATTCTTATCTGCGACATCAAAGATATACAATGGACTTCGAATTAAATTCTTATGAGTACTGATTCTCAAAGAATCGAATCTATAGTTTCTGAAAAACGAGTTAAATTACATTTTTTTGAACCTAGTCAAAGAAAAATCTGGACTGTAGTTGGAAAATCTGAGGAACATTGGTTGGATCCTGATGCTGAGTTTTGTTCTTGCCTTGGTTATTATTTTGGAAGACTGACTGGAAAACCCACTTGCTATCACTTGGAGTCTGTATATTTGGCTAAAAAAGAAAATAAAATTGAAACAATTATTTTTTCGGATGAAGAATACGCTGATTTTATTTCGGGAATAATTTCTGATTTATAAAATATACTTATTCGAACTTGTTAATAACTAGAAATAATATGAACCATTCATGGATGAAAATCAATATAATTCTTTAATTGAAAAGATCGCAAACACTATGGAGATAGATGATTTATCTATTGATGAACAAAACATCCAAAAACTCCAAAAATATAAAGATCAAGTAAAATCTAATTCAAATCTAAATGACGAGGATACAATGAAAGTAGTTTATGAATCACTGCTTTACTTAAAATTAAAAAATTCAGATTCTGGTGACCCATTGCAAAAGGGTGATGAGTTCGGGGCTGGATTCAGCTAGTTCTATCCTAACTGAATAGTTTCAATATCTTCTTTGGAGACACCTTTCCAGAGTCCAACCATTCCCTCCGGCTTTACTTCCTCCACCTTGGTTATGTGCTGAATTTTAATGTGATCAGGGGTTGGCGGCATCCAAAGCATGGCCATATAATCTCCAACATTTCCAGTCTTACTTGGTAAAGCCATTATGATTTTCTCCTTTAAGAATCCCTTTGAAACTAGGGCATTCACTGCTTTTTCTTGAAGATCCATTCTTCCATGTGTGAACAGATAGACATTTTTTTGAGTATCGATTTTTACCATGACTATTTTGATATCTTTCGCTAAATCAATCTTTCCTGTACCTATTTCTACCAAAAAGGGTTAAATTAGAATAAACACAGTTTTGATTTGTGAAAATATTCACCGTGGGGAGTAAATCGTTTGTTACAAGCTTCCAATTAGCAGGAATTCCTGGCATAATCTCAGAGACACCTAAAAAAGCATTAGATGAAATTAAGAAACTTACTATTGATCCTGACGTTGGGTTGGTGTTGGTAAGTGACGATATGACAGAGTCCATTAGCGACGAATTAACTGCACTTAGAACAACAAAATCTACTTTGGTTTTTGCTTTACCTTCGGTAGGTAGTGAAAAATCTGAGGTAGATTACAGATTAATGCTCAAAAAGATTCTTGGTGTATAATTTAATCTACTTATATTCAATATCATAAAGTTTTGATATGAAGACAGCATTTGTAAAAAAACCATCTGTGATTTCAATTGACGAAATAGAAAATCCCACATTGAATTCTGGAGATATTTTGGTGCAAATGGGTGCCTGTGGAATATGCGGATCTGATTTGGAAAAAGTATTTGGAGAATATGGCCAACCTTCAATGCGCTTGGGTCATGAACCTGCTGGAGTAATCATTGATGTGAGTTCTGATGTAACTAAATTCAAAATAGGTGACAGGGTATTCACCCATCACCATGTTCCATGCCATTCTTGTCATTTTTGTAAACATGGTAATGAAACAATGTGTCAAAAATACTGTGAAACAAATCTTTTTCCATGTGGTCTTTCTGAAAAATACGTTGTACCAAAATGGAATGTAGATCATGGGGGGGTGCTTAACATTCCTGATTCTATGAGTTTTGAAGAAGCTGCAATGATTGAACCACTAGCATGTTGTGTTAGGGCATGGACAAAATACTCTTACTGTGAAGGAGACTCTGTAGCAATTTTTGGTGTCGGACCTACAGGTATGATGCATGTGATGCTTGCACAATCTAAAAAGTTCTCAAAGATTTTTTGTTTTGACTTAAATGATTTTCGACTAGGATTTGCAAAAAAATTCAATATTACTGAATCCATTCATTCTTTAGATGCTACACGAAAACTAAAGATTTTGGATCAAACTGAAGGAAAAGGTGTAGATGTGGCAATAGTTGCAACAAGTAGTCTTAAAGCATTAGAAGATGCAATTGACATGGTGCGAAAAGGTGGGACTGTAATGATGTTTGGAGTTCCTTCAAAGGATGCAAAAATTGTTTTGGATGTAAATAAAATATATTCTAAAGAAATTACTCTGGTGACGAGTTATGCCGCATCTGATACTGATACCAAAGAAGCTCTTCGATTAATAGAATCATCTCAAATCGATGTTAAGCAATTAGTGACTCATACATATTCTATTCAAGACTCTCAAAAAGCATTTGATCATGCTAGAAGCGGAGAGAATGCAATGAAAATAATAATTACAAAATAAGAAAGGCTTAAGAAAGGCATTTCTATTCTTTCAAAATCGAATAGACATGGATTGGGGGTTACAAAATAGAATTTCACAAATTATTAAACCTCAAAATAACCGCGCATTAATGTTGGCTGTTGATCATGGGTACTTTTTAGGACCTACTGAAAATTTAGAAAACCCAAAAAAGGTAATTGCGCCTCTATTGAAATACTGTGATTCTTTGATGCTAACAAGAGGTGTACAAAGAACATCCGTTCCAACC
This sequence comes from Candidatus Nitrosopumilus sp., assembly GCA_022758935.1. Classification (GTDB taxonomy): domain Archaea; phylum Thermoproteota; class Nitrososphaeria; order Nitrososphaerales; family Nitrosopumilaceae; genus Nitrosarchaeum. The sequence continues at coordinate 13,029 of JAEMQG010000118.1, forward strand.
TCTACTAATGTGCCTATGGTTTTACGAGTATCTGGCGGTTCAAGTATTATTGGCGAAGATTTATCACAAGAAGAAATCACTGTTAGTATTAAAGACGCAATTAGACTAAATGCCAGCGCACTTGCAATGTCTATTTTTGTTGGCTCAAAATATGAACATCAAACTATTGTAAATCTTGGAAAATTAGTTAATGAGGCTGAAGAATATGGAATTCCAGTGCTCGCAGTAACTGCGGTTGGTAAAGAACTTGGAAAAGATGCTCGATATCTTTCATTAGCGTGTAGAATAGCTGCTGAACAAGGTGCTCATATAGTTAAGACCTATTATTGCGATAATTTTGAGAAAGTTGTTCAATCTTGTCCTGTCCCAATA
>JAEMQG010000005.1 GCA_022758935.1 Candidatus Nitrosopumilus sp.
AAAAAGTAAAAGATGCCAGCGGGGGGATTTGAACGCCCGACGGCCCGGTCTTCAGCCGAGTGCTCTCCCAGGCTGAGCTACGCTGGCACAATAAATTTTCTTTTGGTTGAGGAATTAAAAGTTGTCTTTATATGATATCATATCAAAACCATGTACAAACGATGGTAGATTCAAATCAGATGATAGATATTGAGTGAAAATTAAGCAATATGGCAGAATTACAAAGAATGTAATCGCATTATTTAGTCACTAAATCTTCCAAATGATGTCTTTTCGTCCTTTTCTTTTGTTTAACACTCGTCCTAAAACAAAAAATAGGTCAGACAAACGATTAATGTATGTAATACAATTTTGATTGATTTTCTCCTGAGTATGTAACAGCACTAAGTAAGTTTCAGCCCTTCGAATAATTGTTCTCACGTAATGGAGATGAGATGCAACAATGTCACCACCTGGTAAAATAAAATTGGTTAAAGAAGGTAACTCTTCTTCAAATTTGTCGATATTCTTTTCTAAATTCAATATCATTTCGGAGGAAGTTCTATTTTTAGCATCTTCCAGATTGGGGTTTGAAAGATCTGCACCAATTACAAACAACTCATTTTGAATTTGATTCAAGAGAATGGCCATGTCACGATCTAAGTCATATGATAAAACAATTCCCAATGCAGCATTTGCTTCATCAATAGTACCATAGGCAATAATTCTTGGATGTGATTTTGAGATTCTGAAATTACCTTGCAATCCAGTAGTCCCATCATCCCCTGTTTTTGTATATATTTTCAATACACTGTGAAAAAGATATTGAATTATTATGTTGTTCGAATTCTTTATTACCATTCAGGTAAAAAGACAACTTATGGATAACAAAAAATTAACCTCACATTTCAAATCGATGTTTGAAAATATTGATTTATCGATAAAAAATACAAATAGAATTTGGGACTATAATCAAATAATAGAATATTACTATCCAGAGTTTTAATGAATTGATTTTAGACTTTTTTAATACAGCGGCAAATTTAAAGAAAATTTCACGGCAGGGGTGGATTGATAAATTATCATTGGAAAGACCAGAGTCGGTTGCAGATCATACATTTTCTATGGCAATAATGGGAATGATTTTTTCTGATTTAGAAAATTACAACACAGAACAAATCTTAAAAATTATTCTTTTACATGATTTAGCAGAATCAATTATTGGTGATATAACTCCGGAACAAATCTCAAAAAAAGAAAAAAACAAGTTGGAGAATAAAGCTATTAAATTAATTTTAGGTAAGTTGCCACCATCACTTCAAAAACAATACATTCATCTTTGGAAAGAATATCAGGAAAACAATTCGAAGGAAGCAAGGATCGTACATCAGTTAGATAAAATAGAAATGGCATTACAGGCAAAGATTTACTCAAAAGATGGGCATTCTAAAGAAAAACTATCTTTTTTTTTAAATTCAGTAAAGGATGAAATTGTTGATCCAAAATTATTAAAATTATTGCTGAAAATTTTAAATCAACCGTAATAACATGTCTGAAGAAAATAAAGATAAATTAATTGATTTACAAAAACAAGTAATTGGAATACTTTTTGAAGTCATTAAAAGACTACAGATAAACAATAACTTGGATGAGGAATATTTTCAGATAATTTTCTCAGATAATAAAACAAAAAATCAAAGAGTAAAAGAAATTCTTGCCGAACGAAAAGAAAATTCAGAGGTTGTGGGTAGACTTTTGGAAAAGCTGAAAATTTAATTTCACAGATTTCATAAAGTCTAGTCGTCAGAAATAATTCTGAATCTTGCAGTTTGATCATATTTATCTTGAATGTAGTGTGAAATATTTATCACTCTAACTCGAGAGGTTTTATTTGTCCAACTCCCTTCGTTTTCAAACCAGGATTCAATGTCATCAACGTCGTATCTTTCCCCACCATCTAAAATATTTCTAAAAATTATTTTGATTTCTTCTATTTCTTTTTCTTTTAGCCGGTGTTTATCTTCAATCAGAGTAGTAATTTCATTTAGCTTTATTATTACATTGTTTGTTAGAGGCACAAACATTATCAATTTGAGATGATATAACTGTCTTTTGTGACATTGTTTTTATAATAAATTAGTCTCCCTTGAATTGTGCAGTATTTTCAGGCATTAAAATTAGGACAGAAAAGAGTAGCAATTGCAAGAGAATATCTTAACAAATTAACCAACAATAAAGCCATGCCAGCACTTGCTTTAAGGGATAATAAATCAAATATATGGGATCCAGTTGGCGAAGAAAACCTTTATGCATTTGTTGATGAATCTGCAGGATTTGTTTTGACAGATAACAGCGGATACATACTTGCTCTAGTGGACAATACTGGCACTTCAAAAACAATTGTCCAAGGCATAACAAAAGAACAAAAAGAAAATCTGATAAATTTGTTTCAGAAAGACTTTATTTCAGAATACAGAGGTAAAGTAATTCTTCCAGTATAGTTCTAGTAGTAATTTTTTACCAAAAATATTCAAAAAATTAGCGTAATCCTTTTGTTTTCATGATAGTTAGAATAACAAATGGCAAAATTTACACAAGAGATTGAAGTAAGTGGGCACATTATTGATTCGTCCATTCTTACAAAAATATTTGATAAGATTATGGATCTACATGGAGAGTTTCAAGTAGAAGAAATCAGTATTGGTAAAAAGAAAAAAGATCAATCATATGCCAGATTGTCAGTAACAGGAAAAAATCAAAAACATCTAGGTGAAATACTAGAAACCATTTATCGCGAAGGAGCTGTATCAAAAATTCAGAAAGAGATACAACTTAAAAAATCACCAAAGAACATGGTGATGCCTGAAAATTTTTACAGTACAACAAATAATCATACACAAGTTTTCCATAATGACAAATGGATTCAGGTTGAAAATATGATGATGGACAAATGTATCGTATTAAAAGAAAATCGAGCGTTTTGTGTACCCATAAGAGATCTAAAAAAAGGAGATGAAGTCATAATAGGAGAAAATGGAATAAAGATCACCCCACCTGAAAGACCAAGAGAGGGTGTAAACGTTTTTGAGTTCATGGGTAGTTCAAGCTCCAGCGAGCGACCAACTCAGCATATTGCAAAGAAAGTGGCAGAAGACATCTACAAGACAAAAAAATCCGGCGGAAAAATTGTAATAGTTGGAGGACCTGCCATAGTGCATACTGGTGCTGCAGACTCAGTTGCAGAGTTAATCAGGCTAGGATTTATCGATGGAGTGTTGGCTGGAAATGCTTTGGCAGTTCATGATATTGAATATGCGACACTTGGGACATCACTTGGAATGAACGTGCATGATGCAACTTTGGCTTATCATGGACATAGAAATCATATGGAAGCAATAAACGCAGTTTTTCGTGCAGGTTCAATCTCCAACATGGTAAAAACAAAAAAACTTACACGGGGCATAATGTATCAATGTATAAAAAATAATGTCCCTTTTGTATTAGCAGGGTCTATCCGAGATGATGGACCATTGCCTGATGTAATTACAGATGTAGCAGAAGCCCAAAGAGAATACAAAAAAATTCTAAAAGATGCAACCATGGTAATTATGATTTCAACAATGCTTCATTCAATTGCAACGGGGAATATGCTACCTGCAAATGTCAAAGTTATAGTGGTGGACATTAATCAACCAACAGTTACTAAACTTATGGATAGGGGAACATGGCAAGCATTGGGGATAGTTTCGGACGTAGGTGCCTTTTTACCTATGGTGGTACAGCAAATTAAAAAACAAAAAAAATAATCTATGGCATTAATCGTGGATGTTGAACATGAATTCCATCTCCGTCTAACACTATTGGGTGAATTTGCTCACTATGTTTAATTCCGCGCATTTTAGTGATTTGTATTGATCTTTCCATGGTATCCTCTTTTCTTGTATGGCGTAATTGAATAATTCCCGATGTGACAAACCATTCCAAAGGAATTTCGAGGCTTTCTGAAAATTCAGATATTATCAAGGATGTCACGCCATAGTTTTCCAAAGCCTGAATCATTCCCTGTAATCCTTGCCGCATGTAAAATTTGTCTTGATACTGCATTGCCAAAATTGTAACTGAGTCAATCACAACTCTTTTGGCTTTTATTTTTTTAATACTATTTAGTAATAATCTTGTTAAATGCTCAAATGGCAATTGTTCTCCTCTGTACAAAGAATCATCTTTGCCAATTGTTTCATCTTGAATTTTAAATGGCCTTGCATCAATCATTAAAATTTTATCTTTCTGAATCAGATCATCAAAATCCCAGCCAAAGGATTTACAGTCATTTTTTATGTCGTCGATATTTTGGGACATGGTTATGTATACGCCAGGCTCATCAAAGTCCTTGGCACCTGAATACAAGAACTGTAATCCAAACGTGGTCTTTCCGCTACCTG
>JAEMQG010000053.1 GCA_022758935.1 Candidatus Nitrosopumilus sp.
AATTCATCTTATTTTTTAATTCAAGATATATGTTTTCATCGTTTGATTATTAAGATCAAATAATAAAATAAAGATAGGTTGAAAAAGAATAGTTTTGTGTGGCATCCAAATACACAGATGAAAGAATGGAGTTCGTTTGACACCATTGTAAAGGCCAAAGGAATGTGGTTAACAACTTCAAATGGAATTCATCTTTTAGATGGAGTTGGATCAATGTGGTGTAATGTTTGGGGTCATTCTAAACCAGAATTAGTTAATGCAATTATGAGTCAAAGCAAGAAAGTACAACATTCGTCCATGTTTAATTTGACAAATGAGCCTGCAGAGAAACTCGCGAAAAATTTAATAAAATTGTCTCCAGGCATGCACAGAGTATTTTATTCAGATAATGGTTCATCTGCAATGGAAATTGCATTCAAGATTGCATTACAGTATCGAAAGAACGTGGGCGATAAAAATAAAACAAAAATTGCGACACTAAAAAATGGATATCATGGAGATACGTTTGGTGCAATGGCAGTAGGGTATGTCCCGGAATTTTTTGGCAAATTTAAAAAACAGTTATTTCCGACAATACAATTTCCAGTCCCAAATGGGTATAGGATTCCAAAGGGATATAGTTTTTTAGATTATCAAAACTTTTGTCTAGATAAAATTGAAACCGAATTTTCTAAAGATGGTAAAATTTCTACATTCGTTATGGAAAGCGGAGCACAAGTTGCAGGAGGTGTAATTATATTTCCAAAAGAATTTCAAAAAAAAATAAGTAATTTATGTAAAAAATATGATGTTTTACTAGTATTGGATGAAATAGCAACAGGGTTTGGACGATTAGGCTCTATGATACAATACACAGAACAGAAATGCACACCTGATATCGTAGCATATGGAAAAATGTTAACAGGGGGGTACCTAACAATGGCAGCAACTTTGACAAGTAAAAAAATTTATGATTCGTTTTTAGGTGAATTCAATGATCACAGACATTTATTTCACGGACATACATTTACTGGTAATCCTATCGCGGCAGGGGTCGCAAATGAAAATTTAAGGCTGTATCAAAAAAATAACTTAATCGATAAAATTCAAAAAACATCTAAAATTTTTAAGGGGTATTATAATGAAATTTTGAAATTAGACATAGTTGGAGATATCAGACACAAAGGAATGCTCATGGGAATAGAGATGGTAAAAGACAAAAAGAAGAAAACTCCGATTAACTCCAAAGTATCAATAAACAAAATTCTATTTGAAGTGGGTAAAAAAAATGGAATCTATTTACGGACGTTGGGGAATATTGTTATGCTTGTACCGCCATTAGCAATTTCTGAAAAAGAGTTAGATTTACTATTGAGTAGAACAATAGACACAATAAAATCAGCGCAAAATAAATTGCTGTGACGTTAACCTGGAACAATAATTGCAGAAAATTTATCTGAAAATTGTCTTGTTTAGGCATATTTGACCTTAATCTTGAGAAATTTGTTGCTTTAGAAATTATCTTACACAATTTTTTGTTCCAATCTAAAACATAATTTTTCATTCTCTAAAAATTAGATTATTAAACTGAAGGATATTTGTGTCATTTCAATGTGTAACAAAATATTGTTACAGATGATCATATTTTTAATATAAAGTAAACGTTAGAAAAATATTGCCATTTTGTATTAATTGTGGAAAAGATATGGAGGCTGAGTATTGTATTAATTGTGGCGGCAAAGTAATCGGATTTGATGATTCAGCTGCAGTATTAGTAAATCGTAGAAAAAACGGAATTAAGGAATTAGACACAAAGAACATCGTAAAATTATGGAATTCGGTTACAAAATACTCAAATGGAAAAAATTCAGATACAAGTAAATTTCAAACATTACAAGAAAAGAATTCATTTGTGGAAAGATTAGAACAGATGGTAAAAGAATCATCAGAATCCATATTAATTTTGGGAACTGAGTCAATTTTTAAAAGATTTTTAAATAGAAGCATTCTCAATTTGCTAAAACAAACAAAATCCGAACTGAAAATTCTCAGTGACTTTCGTGATAAAACTGATCACACATTTCAATATATGTCCCAAGAAAAAATAAGAAAAATTGAAGATATAAACAAAGAAAATTTTTGCTTTATAATTAAAGATAATGTTGAAGCTGTTTTCTTTATTACTAATGTAGGATTTAAAGATAAACTTGCGGTTTGGACTGATTCTAAATCATTTGTGACTACATTAGGATCTTTGTTCAATATGTTGTGGCATGAATCTGAACATGTGCAGGAACCTAATTCAAAGTCGGAGCTTGAAGTCACGGTTAAGCGAAGAATGCAAGAACTTGAACAAAAAAAAATAATTTTAAATTATTTACAAAGTGTTTTCAAACTAACAGAAAGGGAATTAGCACCTAGTAAAGAATAATAAAATCAGCCTAAACAACAAAGATTACACGTAGTAATATGTCAAATTTGAATTTAAAAGATTAAGAGTTTTTTATTTTTTAAAAAATATTTAGATTTTTGTGAATATTTTCAATAACGACAAAGTCAATTCATTTAATTTTAATCGTAGATTAACTAACTAGTCATATTGGGAGAGATATTTTTTAATTTGTGCTTTGATTTTTTGCTCAAAGATTATTTAAGAGTATTCTTGATGAACATTATTTGCTTGATCATAGTATTTTATTGCATCTTCATGTTTGCCTAGTTTATCAAATGCGTTACCTTTGTTAATACAGGCATCTTCAAGTTTGCCTAATTTAGCAAGTGTGTTACCTTTGTTAAACCAAGCTGGTGCAAAATTAGGCGTAATTCCTATCACTGTATCATAACATTTTATGGCATCTTCAAATTTTCCTACTTTAGCAAATACATTGCCTTTGTTAAACCACGACTGTGTATCTTTTGGATCAATACCTGTTGCCTTTTCATAGCATGTTATTGCCTCTTCATATTTGCTCAAATCAACAAGTGAGTTACCTTTGTTAAACCAAGCAGATGCATCGTTTTGATTATTCAGTATTGCTTTATCATAATATTTTATTGAGTCTTCATATCTACCTAGTTTAGCTAGTACGTTACCATTTGTAAGCCAAGCATCAGAATAACTTGGATCAATATCATTTACCTTATCAAAGCATTTTATTGCATCTTCATATTTGCCAAGTTTAGTAAGTACAACGCCTTTGTTAAACCAAGCATCAGAATAATTTGGATCAATATCATTAACCTTATCATAACATTTTATTGCATCGTCATTTCTGCCCAAGGTAACTAGTATGTTGCCTTTGGTAAGCCAAGCATCAGTATAACTAGGATTGTTCGCTATTGCATTATCAAAACATTTTATTGCATCTTCATATTTATTAGAACTTACAACTTCATTGCCTTTCGAAAACCAATCTACGTCAGATTTTCTTTTATTAAACAATAAAAATACATACAGAGTATTCTAAATATCTGTATCGCCCTCAAACAAATAATTACTATAATGTAAAAAAAGAGAACGCTTTTGACATCATGTTGAAGATAATTTGTGTCAATTAACACTAGTAGGTATGATAATGTTAGATATTGTGTAATGGTTATGATTTAAGAACATGAAAAAATATGGTTTTAAAATTTATGAATAAACTGCATATCATATTTAGAGATACTCTATTTGTCAAGATAATTATTCAACCTAACTCTGATTTTAAAAACAAATGTATTGAGATACAAAATATGATTCAGTCACGCACATAGGGCGATTATCAATACGTATAACTTTTTTAATAGAATTTTATGCAAAAATATCATGAATGAGATAAAAAAATTAATCAAAGAGTCTCAAGAAAAAATATTTGCAGGTATAGGAATATCATCCGATGATGCAGAAAGACTATTCAATATTCCAGATGAATATGTCAAAGAATTGGCAATGGCGGCCAATGAAATCACCAGAGATTTCAATGGGAATAAAGTTGACATTGAGCAATTAAACAACATTAAAAAAAATGCGTGTAGTGAGGATTGTTCGTTTTGTGGTCAATCCGCATTTTTTGATACTGGAATTGAGACATATCAATTACCGACTGCAAATGAAGTTGTTGCTCGAGCAAATAAAGCAAAAAAAGAAGGTGCAGAATCATACTGTCTTGTTGCAGCATGGAAAGAGCCATCAATTAGAGATTTTGAAAAAGTTTGCAATATCATCGAGAATATCAATGAGAAAGTTGGGATTAATGTAGAATGTAGCTTAGGATTTCTTACACCGACTCAAGCAAAAAAACTAAAAGAACTCAATGTTAAAAGATATAACCATAATTTGGAAACTGCTAGATCAAAATTTTCAGAAATTTGTACTACCCATACATATGATGATAGATTAAAGACATTACAAATTGCACGAGATGCAGGATTAGAATTGTGTACTGGTGGGATTATTGGTTTAGGAGAAACAAGAAAACAAAGAATAGAACTAACATTAGAACTCGCTGCAATTGTACCTGAGGAAGTCACAATAAACATATTGGTTCCTGTTCCTGGAACTCCACTTGAATTACAAACAAAATTACCAAATACAGAGATAGTAAGAATGTTTGCAGTAACAAGATTTCTTTTTCCTGAATCTGTGATAAAAATTTCAGGAGGCAGAGAAGTTAATCTTGATGATGACGGTGAAGAATTATTACAAAGTGGGGCAAATGGAATAATTACATCAGGTTATCTCACAATGGATGGAAATGACGCCGATAAAGATTTCAAGATGATAAAGAGGATAGGTCTTGAAACATAAAACTGCCTTTAAATAAAATCACAAATATACACATTGGCCAGATTTCAAAGTTAAAAAATCATATTTCACGCCTAGATTTAATAGATGAATTCCAATTTAGAATGTGACCTTGAATTATAAATTCAAATTTATTGATTATGAATTGGAACAAATTAAAAAAAATAATCTTTATAGAAAATTAAGATATTCCAAGTCAAATCAAGGATACATTACAATTAATAGAAAAAAGTTACTTAATTTATGTTCAAATGATTATTTGGGAATTCCAGTCACAAAAATTAAAGTAAAACAAATGCAATCAAGCTCTAGATTAGTTTCTGGAAATGATGAATCATACAAAGAAATGGAAGAGAAACTTGCCAAACATAAATCAAAACAAGCCAGTTTAATTTATCCTACTGGATACATGGCAAATTTAGGGACAATTGCAACAATTGCAAAGAAAGGCGATTTAATTTTGAGTGATGAATTAAATCATGCGAGCATAATTGAATCGTGTAAGCTCACAGGATCAAAAATTTCAATTTATAGACACAATGACATTGAAGATTTAAACAAAAAACTGAAACAAAAAGGTGGAAAAAAATTTGTTGTTACTGAGGGAGTTTTTAGCATGGATGGTAATTTGTCAAAACTAAAAGAGATCACCGAGATTACATCAAAAACAGGTGCAATCACTATACTGGATGATGCACATGGGGATTTTGTACTAGGTGAGGATGGAAAAGGAACTGGAAATTATCTTAATGTTGCAAGAAAAATTGATGTGTACATTAGCAGTCTTAGTAAAGGATTAGGATCATTTGGAGGATATGTTGCATCCCAGAATAACGTAATAGATTTATGCATAAATAAATCAAAATCTTTTATTTACACCTCTGCACTTCCTTCATTTTTAGTAGAATATTCATTAAAAAGATTCAATGCAAATAGAGAGAAACAAAGGAAAAAAATAGTGAATAATACAATTCTGTTAACTAGGGGATTGAGACAAATCGGATATCAAATAGATTCAAAAACACACATTATTCCAATTATTGTCGGTAAAGAAAAAACAGCCATAAATTTTGCTAGATTTCTATTTGAAAGAGGCATATTTGTACAGCCAATAAGATACCCAACCGTTCCTAAAAACAAAGCAAGGTTAAGAATATCAGTTACAGCTTGGTTGTCTAAAAAAGAAATTGAGGATGCATTGATTGTTTTTGAGCAGGCTGCTAATAAATTTAAAATATTAACATAAAATCATAAAACAATAAAAAATTCTTACGGAATCCACATTGTACAATTAACATTTTATGAAAAGTTGATCAAAAATCATCAGCATTTAGAAATTGGAATTAATATTGAAATTTAATCTGTAATTTAGTTAAATTCCCTGTAAATACCAATCAAAATAGGGTCTTAGATCAGTACACAGTTTTTTCTTTTCAATATCACTATGTGTATCAGTTATTGCCTGAATTTTTCCTTTGAGATAATCTCGAGTGATCGCACTTTTTAAATGAGGCTGAATTAGGGTTAGAATTTCAATAATCAATTCAGATTCAGCATTATCAAAGTTATTTAAAATTTGTTTAATTTTATTTTCTAATGACACAGTAGATTCAAAATTAATCCGCTTATTATTTTATTAACATAAATAGATTGGTATCGGCCTATTTGAGATCCTCATCAGCCCAAGTAAGACGAAACTTTCCAACCACTCTAAAAAGTTGTAATTTTCCACCTTTCCTAAATTTCAATTTGTATGAATTTTGAGAGACATCATAGATTTCAAGTGAAACACCATCTTCAATTGCTTCAAAAATAACGGGATTGTGAGATATTTCTTTCCAATGACTTGCTTCAAAATCAAGATAAAATTTTGTATAAAGTAACCCCATTGTAAATTGAAGCAATCTGCCTGAATAAAAATTAGAGTCTTTAATTTAAAATATTCATTAACATCGACATCATCAAAAATACATGAACAGAGCAATTATGGTAACATTATCTCTTGTCATTGTAATAATTGTCATAGTTGTAGGTCTAGTTGCGTATTCATATACACAAATTCACGTTAGTCTAAACAATGTAAAATTTGACAGTATAGATTGGATACCCATATCATTAGAAATGTTTTTAAAATTGGGGTTGGGCGTGTTGGCAGGCAACTGGCTTGAAACTGCATTTGAATTGGTTCAAGGAATTAATCTGAATCTCATGTTTAGTTTGAGTAATTTTGGATTGATTCCAGTATACATTCCTGATTTGTCTTATGATCTTGTAATTAATGATATTTCATTAGGCAGTGGATATGGGAAAATTGACACTGTAATATACCCCGGGGAAACCAAGGAAATCTCAATTTTACAGAATTTCCAAAAAAATAACCTTACCCCAGCAGTGAAATCAATTATCAGTTCAGGCGGAGTGATCAAACTTCATGTCGGCGGTACGGCATATTTTAAATTATTAGGCATGAATATCCCAATTCCTTTTGAATCAACTAAACAAATCTCATTACTAGATGAGATTCACTATCACTTAAATAATGAAATTCAAAAAAACACACTCCAAAGCGATGCAAATATCTCACTTGATAATTCTATTAATCAAGCAATAGAGATAATAAAAAATAAAATTAATGACAAAAAATAGAGCCTAGAAAATATTTTATTGTTGAATATGTCCTTATAATTTTTATCAAAAATTATATAATCATAGACATTAAATTTTAACATACAGTCTAAAAAGATGCAAGATGTATCTTGCTGTTTAATTACATGTTAGTTTAAGAACCACGTAAATAATTCAGTATGATTTTTTCCTGTTCAATTTCTCTCAATCTGTGTTCCAGGGTAATTTCAGTTCCCAATGATGAAGGCATGTTTGATTTATCAGAGTACGATTTAGATTTAAAGTCCATCTTAAGGCCTATCTTAGGATATGGTGCAGGTTTTGAAGTCGTTCTGTAGATTAGTGGCTTTGTAATTATAGGAGTAATGATTGTAGTAAAAAAGCCAATAGCTATCACTATTGAAAATAATGACTCATCTATCAGACCCATGGAATATCCAATTGATGCGATAGCCATTTCCACCATTCCCCTTCCATTCATAAGACATCCTATGGCAAGGCTTTCATGATTTGAGAATCTTGTAATTCGGGCTGCAAGAAAACCACCTGCGATCTTAGACGTCACGGCTACAAACAATAATGTCAAAAGCAATGGAATGGAGTTTGCAATAGACTTTAGATCAAATTCAACTCCAATGAAGACAAAAAATATCGGTGCAAAAAAACCAAATGTAATTCCTGAAATTAATTTAGAATTGTGTATGTGAATTTTTTCTCCCCAAAATTTACTGCCAAAAATTAATCCAGCAAAAAATGCGCCAATAATGAAGTGAAGATTTGAATAATGAGCAAATAACGCTATAGAAAATCCGAGAGATAGGAGAATCCCCACACCTGCTTCTTTGGTCCTGAGCTTTCTGATTAGTGGCTCTACCTTTTCTGAAGTTAGGTTAGTCTTTTTCATTACAAAAATCACTGTTGCCAATACTGCAAAGAAAATTGCAATTTTCCCCCCCATCAGTCCTACTTCAGCGTAATCAAATGCTTGATTGTCACCAGGGTATATCAGAATTAAAGAAAATACAATCATGGCCATAATATCATTGATCAATGCTGCAGTTATCACAGTGGTTCCAATTCTACTCTTCAAAATTCCAAATTCCATAAGGATCATGGAACTGATTGGAATTGCTGTAATTGATAGTAAGAGACCAACAAAAAGAGATTGGATTTGTCCCAACCCGAAAAGAGTGCATACATAGTAACCAGACACGAATGGGATTGTAAATCCGATGATAGCGAGTGTTAATGCAGACTTGCTTGATTTTCTTATTTCGCTTAGATTTAATTCAAGACCTGCCATGAATATTAAAAAAAATACTGCCACATTAGCAAGAATAGTCATAGAGTCGTTGGGTTCAAGAATTGCTAAAAGCGACGGGCCTAGAATTACGCCTGCCAGTAATTCACCTACAAGAGAAGGTTGTTTTATTCTGCGGAATAATTCCCCCAATACTTTTGCCAGGGCTAGTGAAAGTACAATTATTAGTAATAGATGTTCTATTTGCAACAATATTGTTTTCTAGCAGCGATTAAATCATCTAGTTTTTCAAAAAACAACAACATTTGTTTAAATATTAAAAATTAATTGGGTTATTTCTAAGAGTTTTGGCCTTAAATTTACCATAAACATCGTTGATAGTAAAGGTGTGTTACTCTTTTTATTATCTAACAATAAAAATAGTATGCTCCCAGGTTGAGCATGAAAATCTGACGCTTCTCGTAAATATTAAATCTCTAATTCTAAAAATCAAACATCAATAATGCATTTTCATTAGTATAGGCATTCTCTTAAATTCATATAATATTTAGAAAGTTATTGAAACTAGCAGTAATTATTACAGTACTTTGCGCTGTGACGGTTTTAGGAGTTTTAATTGGACTGCAACAAATTATTACTTATCAAGCTAAAATTGCTTTGGATGAATATGATGCAGTGCATCAAGCACAGCAATCTGACATTGCTAAACTTCCTGAAATTCCAAAAGAATCTACAAAATCAGAACAGAAAGTAGAATCAAAAACAGACACAGTAAAGACAGAACCTAATATTGTTTGTTCTGGTAATGCAAAATGTATTACAGGAATGGTAGAAAGTATAGTCGACGGCGATACATTATACATTGATGGCATTAAAATTAGAATATCACTAACAGACACGCCAGAAATAGGTGATAAGGGATATTCAGAAGCTACAGAATTTACAAAATCACTTTGTCCTAAAGGATCTGTTGCACAAGTAGATCAAGATGATTTACAACTTTATGACAAATTTAATAGAATGCTTGGTAAGGTAACTTGCTCTGGAAAAATTCTAAACTCTGAATTACTGTACAATAATCACGCTAAAATTTCAACCCAATATTGTATCACGAGTGAATTTTCAAAAGAATCATGGGCACAACAATATGGATGTGCTACAAAAAATCAAGCAATAACACCACAAATACCTAAAGAAATTTTAGAGTCTTCAAGTAATGAAAACAACTGTAATGCTTCTTATCCCGATGTTTGTATTCCTCTTTTTCCACCAGACTTGGACTGTAAAGATGTACCATACAAAAAATTTAGAGTACTGTCTCCAGACCCGCACAAGTTTGATGGAGATAAAGATGGAATAGGTTGCGAATCCTAATACTGAAATCTTATTCCAAACAATGTCTTTAAAATCTAGATTTTCTTATTTTAAGTGAAAACATGAAAAAACAATTCAGAAGTTTTGAGGATGCATGTATTTTTGCTCAAAAACTAAATTTAAGATCACAACTTGATTGGAATGAATATAGAAAATCACAAAAAAGAGGCTATACTTATAGATCCTGCCAAAACTTACAAAAATAATGGGCGGATTGCTTGGAATATCAGACAAAAATTGGGAAGATGCCGCAGCACAAGTTGCCATTAAAGAGACAAAAAAACCTTGCACAGCATTCATCGAATTGAAGTTAGAGATATGACTACAAAGGTTGACTCGGTGAGTGGAAAGATTACCAGTTATAGAACGTATGTAAAAATTTTATTTGAAGTAGATTTGAGACAAATCTCAATACAAATTTATTTACAAATTTTTTTGCTAGATATTAATGATGAATGAAATTGCCAATATGCTGGCCCAAAAGGCAGGAATCAGTCCTAGTATAGTTAACGCTGTACTTCCAATTGTGACAAAGCTTTTGCTACAGAAATCTAGTCCTAATCAAGCATCGGGATTGTTGTCAATGTTACCTGCAGATATAACAAATATCTTTTCTGACAAAGAAAAACAAGAGTTTACCACAACACAACAAGACCATACCACAGATGAGATAATTGACAAGGTAGACAAAGAAGCAGGAATTAATGACAAGATAAAATCAAAGAATGTAGTTCAAGAAATAATGAACATGTTTCAAAATACCACTGATCAAAAAGATCTACTAGGCGGTTTCTTGGGACAAGCAACAAAGAAAATGGATCTAAATCCATTTGATTAAATAGAAAAATAACCTTTATTTTTTATGCAGACTTTGTCTTGTCTTCTACCAGTTTTAATTTTGATAGTGCTTTGTATGCAATAAATACAATCAATGCCACTACAACAAATTCAATTATGTTTAAGATCAAATCCCCGTACTTGAATTCAGATACGGCTCCGGTTACGCTGTTTGTAACAGTAGACATTAATGATTTAAGATCACCTGAGGGTAATGCTAACCCAATAATCGGATTTATAATATCTACTACAAATGCTGAAATTAATTTTGCTGCAGCTGCTCCTATTACAAATGCAATTGCCAATCCAATGATTCCAAAGGTTTTGAGAAAACCCATGAATTCTTGAATAAAGCTTTGCTTTGGTTGATCAGCCATATTTTTTTGAGATTTATGAGATATATAAAACCACATAAAATGATGAATTGCCTTGACTATTTGCTTAGATAGAAATCTACATTTCTCTGTACTTCGGAATGTATCATATTGTGCCATCCTGTATTTTGTGGCAGTTAGTGATTCCATTACTGGATTCAGATAGGTGACAGGCTTTCCATAATTGTCTAGCAAAATGACATTTCGATTATTTTCAGACAGTAGAGATAATGCCTCAGTGGAGATGTAGCCTTTACCTTGTAAAACTATTTTTTCGTATGGCATATTCTTGACATACCATGATTCGATGGTTGGTTCTGAGAAAGGGTCGTGATTATCTTTTAGAATAATTTTAGAATTCTTGACAGAAATGGAGTGACCGTAACCTTTGAGGAATTTTACGTTGTAGTGATTTTTTTGTCCTTTTAGAGTCAAATTCTATCTTTTGGTTTTGGAAAAAACTTTATGACAGAAAAAATTCCAATCACCATTAATCCCGATATCATTAACCCAATGGCAAAAACATAAAATC
>JAEMQG010000121.1 GCA_022758935.1 Candidatus Nitrosopumilus sp.
GATATCATTAATTTGATTTTAAAAAATATTTCATTGATTCACTCAAAAGGTGAAATTCCTGGTCTAATGGAACTTAAAGAAATACTCCATCTTTCGTCAATTCCAAGCGTTATCGAATGCTTTGATATATCTAATCATGGAGAAGATTTTGCAGTTGGTTCAATGTCGAGGTTTGTAGATGGTCTGCCAAATAAATCTGGATATCGAAAATTCAAAATTAAGACAGTTTTTGGGAGGGATGATTTTGCCATGATTGGT
This sequence comes from Candidatus Nitrosopumilus sp., assembly GCA_022758935.1. Lineage (GTDB taxonomy): Archaea > Thermoproteota > Nitrososphaeria > Nitrososphaerales > Nitrosopumilaceae > Nitrosarchaeum. The sequence continues at coordinate 259 of JAEMQG010000121.1, forward strand.
GAAATCATTAAACGAAGATATTTTAGATTATTGGAAGAACATTCTTTGTTACCTGATTTAATTTTAATTGATGGGGGGAAGGGACAACTAAATTCAGCTCTTAAGTCATTACAGTCACTTGGCTTGAAAATACCTTGTATCTCTCTTGCTAAGAGAAATGAAGAAATATTTGTTCCAAATCATAGAAGCCCGATTGTAATTCCTAAAGACAAATCTTCTCTAAAAATTTTACAATATGCAAGAGATGAAACTCATAGATTTGGTCTAAAATACAACCGGGTCATACGTAAAAATCAAATAAAATAAAAAAAGATTTGTGATTAGTTCACTTTAATATTTCCAACCATCCACGGATGAACCATGCAAAAGTAATCGTAGCTTCCTGCCTTGTCAAATGTATATGCATATGTCTTACCGCCCATGATTAGACTGCTATCAAATGCTCCGGATGGACCTTCACTTGGACTACCACTTGTTACTGTGTGCGCTGCAGTGTCCGTATTGCTCCATTCAACAGTATCTCCAACATTGATTGTATTTGATGCTGGTAAAAAGCATTCATTGGATACTTCGCAACCTGGGGATGATGATCCAGTTGGAATTGCCACACTGATTTTCTGTGGACCTGTTGTTTCTTCTACTGGTGCAGTCTCTTCTACTGGTGCAGTCACTTCTACTGGTGCATTCTCTTTGACCATGCATTCACCTTGGTGATCTAATGTAACTTTTGCAGCATTTAGCGTACACAAATTGCCATATGTGTTACCATCGACACCACATACTGGAACATATTCTCTTGTACAAGCTACTGGTTTTTCTTCAACTGGTTTTACTGGTGTTGTTTCTTTGATCGCTTTTACTGGAGTTGGTTCTTTAACTACTGGTGTGACATTCGTGTTGACATTACCTTGGGTACTGCCAGCATAGAATGCAAATCCTACACCTATAGCTACAATTGCGATAGAAAATACAATTGCTGCTTTATCCATACTTGTCATATTGATCCATGTCTTTATGCATACTAAATAAACCTAATCTTCATTTTTAAGTTCAAAATTTACTTGGTTGCAAATTATTTATATCTCCATTAATCGTATCTGTTTTCTTGTGTTATTTTGTCTGATTTCAGTATGTGAATTTAAACAAATTTGGATTCTATTTTTTTATAGCCCTGTTTTATCCGGAGTCACCAACTCATATTGAATTTTTAATTTTCTTTGTTCAATTAACTGTCTGATGAAAAATTTTCTTTTTTCAATAAACTCATCAGGGCTTTTTTTATTGCCTGATAAATGCTCCAACATTTTTTTATCATCTAGTACAAATTTTACTGTGTCTTGATTTTTTATGATAAATGTGCCAATACTCCAAAACAATCCCACGTGTAACGCAATATACTTTGATTGTTGATTGCTCACTTTATCCAAATAAATGCCTGGATGCTCTCTTTTTTGCTCTATTATGGAATCAGTTGTTTGAATCAGCCACTCTATTTTCTTTGTATCTCCATCAGAAAATAATACATGCTCCAATTGTCAATCAAAAAGGGGTTTTTTGTCTATATATTTTGAATCCTCCCCTTATGATCAAAGATTCAAAGACGGATGTATGCTGGAATCACATTCATTCTTTTCAAAAATGGTCGATGAGTTGGTAGAATTTTCAGAGTATGATCCTGAATTGGCTGATGGAATTAGATGGCTTGATGATCAAGCCCAAAAAAAAGGTATTACGTTTTATGATATGGTTTTTGAAGTATTGTACAAGCACGATGTTAACTCTAAAGCAAAAGAATGGCTTAACACAAGAAATTAGAAATTATTTTCGCAAGTCCAGGGTTTTATACTCACAGCCCTCTGGCCCACAATATTTTCCAACATAGACTGCATTAGGCCTATACAGTGCAGGTTTTGGTGCTGCCTCTGCAAATTTTTCTTCAATAATATGTGCTGCCCAGCCTGCAACTCTTGATATTGCAAAAATTGGAGTATTGAGATCCATTGGAATTTTTAACATATGATAAATTGAAGCACTATACAGATCTACGTTTGGATAAATTTCTTTTCCTTTTCGAGTTTTCATTTCTGAAATTGTTGCAGTCTCTATTCTTTCTGTAATGTCATACCACGGATCTCCTGTTCTTGCAGCAAGTTTTCTTGACAGTTCTTTCAGAATTTCTGCTCTAGGATCAAATGTCTTGTAAACTGCATGACCCATCCCCATAATTCTTTCACCTTTGCTCATTTTCTCTTTAATCCATGGAACTACGTTATCAATTGTTCCAATTTCTAAAAGCATTTTCATTACCTCTGTGTTTGCTCCTCCATGCAATTCTCCGCTGAGTGCCCCAATTGCTGCACTCACCGCCGAATACATGTGTGCTCTCGTAGATGCAACTTGTCTTGCAACAAATGTGGAGGCGTTAAAACTATGATCTGCATGAAGAATCAAACATGTATCGAAAATCTTCTCCACTTCTACATCGGGTTTTTCTCCAAACATCATGTATAGGAAATTTGCCGCATGGTCTAAATTTGGATCAGGGTCTAATGCTTCTAATCCTTCTCGAATTCTATGCCAGCTTGAAATTATTGTAGGTACTTTGGCAATTAAATTAATTGCCTTTTCATAACTTGCCTCCTTCGTTGAAAATTCCTCATCATAATAGCCTGCCAACGCCGCAACAAATGCTTGTAGCATATCCATTGGGTCTGCATCTTTTCTCCAATTCCCCATATTGATTTGCATTCTTTTGGGAATTAACCGTGCTTCATTTAATCTGAATTTGAATTCTGCTAGTTGTTCTTTTGAAGGTAATTGATCATGTAATAACAAATATGCTGTTTCTTCATAGTTTGATTTTTTTGCTAGGTCTAGGATATCATAGCCGCGGTAAATCAACTTGCCTTTTTCTCCATCTATGTCTGAGATTCTGGTATCTGCAACCTCAATTCCACGTAAACCTATGTTTTTTGTTTCCATGTTATGTCTTTGAGAAATCTTTTATTATATTTTCGCAAGGAATCATGTCTGCGAAATTTAGTAATTAGTCTAATATGGCAACTCTGGCTCATAAATGATCAATTTTCATCAAAATTAAATGAATCCCGTTGAAAGACAATTTTTGGACAAACTTGATCATATTGTTTTAACTGCAACCCCTGAAGAACTCAGGAAGATTCAGGAAATTGATAGACAAACTCAATTGAATGGAATGTCATTTTATGATGGATTTGTAAATTCACAATATCTTACAAATCACAGTATGAAGCAAGAATCTCGAGATTCAAAACCATGATCCATTCTTGATTTAAATGAGGGTTTGCAAGTGAATCGACAATAATGGTCTTATCTAAACCAAAGAAGTTACTAAAGCCTCTTAAGAAAAAAGATATGAAAAAAACAACCACCACAAAACAACAAAGAACTAAAGTCATATGTATTTCACACAAAGAAGATGCAGATGGTGTAAGCTCTGCAGCTTTGATTAGACAGGCTTTTGGAGGTGATTCTGTTTTGGTTGATTATCCAGGACAAATGGAGAGCATACAAAAAATTTGTCTCGATGATAAATTAAAATCACTATACATTTGTGATTTAGGTCTTAGTAAAAAAAATCAGGATGAATTTGTTGAACTATTGAGAATTCTGAGAAAAAATCATGTTCTAGTGACATATATTGATCACCATGATATTGATCCTAAAATTACTATCGAATTAGAAAAAATTAAAGTTAAAATGATTCATGATATCAACGAATGCACCACCGTCCAAGTGTATAATGCATTTAAATCAAAAC
>JAEMQG010000056.1 GCA_022758935.1 Candidatus Nitrosopumilus sp.
ATTCATGTACCGTGAAATATCCAATGTTGTGGCATACCCTTTTAATTCTACCAACTCTGAAATTACCTCTAGATAGTCCTCCATTCTTGCACTGTAGCTTGCTTTTTCTGACTGGTGAGCTGCCTTGATTGATTCTAGTCTCTTGGAATTTTTTGCCTTCAATATGGTCTTTGTATATACTCTGAACCTAGTATAATTGGATGTCCTTTGTTACTCTTTATTGACTTGCAAGTAATCGATATTGATCATTGAATCTTAACTAATTTTTTCTAAATGCTTAACTGTTATGGATCATCTCAAGACACGGCTAGAAAAATTACGCAAGTTTTCTGATTCTGCCAGGCGTAGAGCATCGCTATATGTTGACATGTCAAAATTTGACGGTAAATCAACTGCCCGGTCTTTGGGATGTGTGCAAAGAGCATCTGCACCAGGCAGAAAACTCCAAAAAATTGGATTTATTATATTTTGGATTCCAGAACCTACCGGTATTACTAATGCAATAGGCGCCCCTATGATTTTGGCTGGCAGGTTCCTTGATAAAAAATACAATGGTGCAACTATTCACGATATTGGTCATGAGACAAAGCATACAATTTCTACGATAAATGATTTCAAAAGTACTGTAATGTAGCTAGATATTCATACAAAATACATTTTTTTAAAATTTACTTTCCGAAAAATTCACCCCACTGGCTTCCTAGTTTTTCTATTATTCTAAATGCCAATCTATCAATATTGATATGGGGTTCTGCTACTATCATTATTACTTTTTCATAAATTGGAAAACTCATTATTACAACATGGTCTCTGCGGGATGCAGAATATTTTACACGTCCCAGTTCAGCGTCGTATTTTTTTCTTTTTTCAACCCTGGCTGCCAATTCCCTACACACTGTATCATGCTGGTCTTTTGTCAATCTGGGGTCGATATCTTTGTTATACCCTCCAGCCAATAGTTTTCCAAACTCATCTAAGAGTCCTGCAAATCTTACTTCATCATCTTTTAGTAATTCCTGACATCTCTTTTCATATTCTTTGATATTAATTTCTGACATTCTATTTTAATTGGATTATGTCTCTATATTTCTACCATAGATATGTTTTGAATTTGTAAATTGAAATCTATGCCTATATACAGCTAGACTGGAAATATTTTGTTGAGTTTAACCACATCTCAGAAAAAAATTGCCATCGGCTCATTTCTTGGATGGTCTTTGGATGGGTATGATATTGTATTGATGCTTCTAGTCATTCCTTCAATTAGCCAATTATTCTTCCCATCAAAGGATCCCGTGTTTAGCATACTTGCAACATTTGCATCATATACTGTTACACTAATAATGAGACCTCTCGGCTCTGTGATTTTTGGAATTTATGGAGACAAGTTTGGTAGAAAAAAATCGATGATTATTACAATACTGGGATTCTCTGTTGCAACATTTGCAGTTGGGCTATTACCCACATATGCTGTTGTTGGAGTGTTTGCACCAATTCTTTTGATAATGGTTCGTTTGATTCAGGGAATCTTTGCAGGAGGTGAGTGGGGCAGTGGTGCTGTATTAACAATTGAAAGTATTCCAAAACAGAAGAGAGGGTTGTTGTCTGGGTTTTTACAAAGTGGATTCTCTTTTGGCTTTCTTTTGGCTGCAATATCATTTCAAATCATAACTATTGCATTTCCAGGAGATATGTTTGAGGAGATTGGTTGGAGAATATTATTTTTTACAGGAATTATTCCAGGCTTTGTCGCCCTTTTTGTAAGAATTAGTATGGATGAATCTCCCTTGTGGATAAAAAAAAACAAAGAATCTGGGTTGGTAAGGACACCACTGAGAAACATTGTTTTTGGAATACATAGAAAAGAGTTTTTGCTATGTGCTGCAATAATGACTGGCCTTGTCTACATGTATCATGGCTCTATTAGCATTTTGCCGACATACTTGGAACAGTTTGGCAATTTTGATAAAAAACAAATAGCACTAATTATGATTTATGCAACCGCATCATCTTGGATTGGAATGATTCTTACTGGTTGGCTATCGCAAAAAATTGGACGAAAAAAATCAATACTAGTTTTTGTATCTGCATCCATACTGGTTTCAATCCCTCTTGCAAGTACCATATTGGAGAATATCTATGGATTGGCAGTATATGTTATAATGTTCGCATTTGTCATATCCACTGGATCAGGACCAATTCCTGCATATTTTTCAGAAAGATTTCCAACACAAATAAGAAACAGTGCTGCAGGATTTTCATATAATGCTGGACTGCTTTTTGGTTCTTGGTCTCCATTAATTGCATTATACTTGATGTCTGCCGTTCCAAAACAAATGATACCTGTTGCACTAGGAATTAATATTATAATTGGCGCAATAATTGTAATAATCCCAACACTGTTAAGCAGAGAAACCAAAGACGTTGATCTCTAGTTTGGAATTATTTTTGAATTAAAACGTTATCGAATCTTACTAAAATACAACTTTATTATCATGAAAGTTATAGCATTTGAACACATATTTTGTTAAGTAAAAATTTCTCCAGACCAATTAATGAAATACATTGGATAAACCAAACTATCACAGGGAATAGTGTATCACTATTCCACCGCTAATGGAAATATAGAATCCTACTTTTATCCTAATTCAGAATGAGTTTTTAATAATGTCTTTTTTTGTAAGCTACATTACTTGCAATTAAAATAAAAACAAAACCTACCACTCCTATTAGAATAGAAGTTATCAGTATCGCAAATGACATAAAAAACAAAATCCTTCCTATTTTTCTTGGGTTTTTTATTAGAAAGGTAATCGCTATTGATATAGCACTCAAAATACTCGAAAATATTCCTAAAAATATGAAAATACCTACCAGTCCTGAAATATCTCTTCCTGTTTCATAGTTTATTGAATCTAATAATGGATCCATTCTTGCTACTATGAATAATACTGGAATAATTGCTGTCAGTCCGCCAATTATGGCAAGACTCTGATACGAATTTGGTCTGGATATAATCTGTAAGGGATTGTATTTTTTTGCTATTTTTACTATGTCGTGTTGATTACTATATTTCCTATTTTGTCTTGTCCCGCATAAAGTGCAATATTTTGCCAACTGTGTAATGCTGGTGTTGCAGTTATGACATCTGACCAATGATTTTACCTGCGCTACATCATCTGTCTTTATTTCATAATCTTTGATGTGTGTATTGGCAAGATTTTTCACATATTGCTGATCACTTGTGTACAGTGGTTTGTCTTCTAGAATCATTCTTTTCACATGCTCTAGTCTTGATGTATCGCCTACCTCTAAATTCAACAAAATATTCACTGTATCTAAAAATGAATTTGTAAATTTTATCACTACCTTGGTTTGTTCTGTGATTTTAATCACTATTAAAAAATATCTCCACTATTGTTTAGTCTTGATTATATTGTATAATTTGGAAGCTGACTTTTGCGGATCAACCTTTGCGTAGCCCTGCAGTAAGCAAAGGCCAGCAAACTGATGCCAACATTTGACAATAGGATATTGTGTCAGCTTTCCGATAGTATTACGCGTTTCTAGAATAAAAGTAGATCCCTAATTGTTTTTTGGGGGTTAATCGTCTCAATTATTTTAAAACAATTCTAGTTTTTGTACGTTAGGACGATAAACAATTTGTAGACTTGTGGTATCATCATATGTAATTTGAAATTTTTGTAATATGAACTGTTTTAGGAAACAAAAAAGGCGTAACCCTCAATTGCAGAACACTGAGAGATTTCCTCTCGTGGTCAGGACGTCAAACGCCTGATTGCCTTTTCTGTTCTGCAGGGTCACGCAGTCTAATCAGCCGAAATGGTTATCGACATCATATAGTATAAGAAGTTCAACTATTTAAGATTTAGTATGTATATTTATGACAATAATTTTTATTTAGTGTAATTTTTGATCTATAATTTATTAAAAGTTGTGATTATTAACTCTCATGTGTAATATTTACATTTATTTGAAAATATTATATTTATCTAGACAAATGTAACGATATACTCACGAATTACTTTAATATCATACAGTCGTAGAATGACTAACGAGGAGCTGTCAATATCTGTAGACAGCAAGGAAAGCGGCGAAAAAGGGTGGAAGCACTCAGCATTCGTTCTAGTTTTCCATTTACCTCGTTGTATTATTTCTAGTTTCAATTATTGTATTTTTGAAATACTTGTATTGGTACTACATTTAGAAAATTTGTGAGCGAAGTTAGAGAGTGTCCTAAATGTTTTGGAATTATTTTTAGAGAACAAGGTGAGGCGATATCTTGGTTTTGTCCTAGTTGTAATTTAAAATTTAACACAGAATAGCATAATTTTGTGCTGTTGTATTTTTTGATTTTAATTGTAATCTCTCGCACTGTATCATGAGATTTGAAAAAATAAAATTAGATCATTGAGATTTTTGTCATACTAGTCAGATAGGAATTAACTCAATATACTTGTAGCAACATTTCTCAATTACCTTGATTTAGCAAACTATACTTATAGTAATTTAAGAAATAATGCTATGAAGATAACTGAAATAAAAATAGACGATAGTCAAACAGGTTATTATTGGCTCCAAATTTATGTCAAGAACCAAAAAGAAGGATTTTCATTAAGACAGCAAATCTTTGAAGATCAAGAAATTAGAGAAAGATTACAAAAAGCAATTAAAGACAATCAACAAATAGTAACTAATTCATCAGTTCCAATGGAAATCATAATTCACAATATTGTAATAGAAAAACTTCAATCAATCCTTGATGGAAACTAGATTCAAACATCTTATTTCCCTAAATGATATTCTGCTAAATTCGAGCCTAAATTCATCTTGTTTTCCAAAAAATAAACACATGATCTTAATACAAAATTTAGTGAATCTTACCACATGAAAATCATCATCATTGTTGTTTTGGCTATTATTGTTGGTCTAGTAATAATTGGTGGTGGACTTGGAACCTTTGTTTCTTATGTAGGGGAAGGCACAGAAAAAATAAAACAAAATGAAAAATTACAAGACATAAAAGAACAAATTTCAACTACTATTAATTCGGAAATTGAAAAATCAGATATTGTGATTAAGTCAATATCTGAATCTAAAAACAAATGTGATCCTTCATATCCTGATGTTTGTATTTCGCCATATCCCCCGGGCTTGGATTGTGGAGAAATTTCATATTCGAACTTTAGAGTGATAGGCTCTGATCCACATGAATTTGATAAAGATGGAAATGGTATTGGTTGTGAAAAATAATCTTTTGTTTTCCTAAATCCTCAAGTTCAAACTAATTTCAAAAGTTCCTAGACATATGAAAATAATTTACAAAAAAACCTCTCAAAATTCTCTGATACGGTTTTGTAGAACATACAATAGATTTTTTTAAAAGGAAAAACCACTAATCTCATGACAACTCGAACCCAGATTCTAATCCCTGTGGTAATTGCCGCAGTAATCATTGGAATTGCCGGTGTAATGTCTATTCCCAGTGATAGCAAGCTAGAATCAGTAGAATTTCCAAGAGGCACTATCAAAATAGATGATATCCCATTAGAGGTCCAAGTTGCAGATACTGAACCAACCCGAATACGTGGTTTGATGTTTCAGAAACAACTTCCATATAATCAAGGAATGATCTTTGTTTTTGATAAAGCAGGAATTTACTCGCTTTGGATGCTAAACATGCAATTTTCACTAGATATGATCTGGTTTGATCAAGACGGCAACATCATCCATATTGCAAAAGACATTCCTCCATGTAAAACTGCACTTGAAACCATGGCCTGCCAAAGTATCACCCCTGATGGTAAGGCACTATACATTTTAGAAGTGACTTCTGGATTTGTAGATAAATTCAACATTACTAAAGATTCAAAGCTAAGTATTATCTCCATTTAGAATTGCAAAACCTTATGTTGTAATAATAATTCAACCAATAAAATGAAGCAGAAAATTCTCGTACCTGTTATTTTTGGAATTGCTATTGCAATAATTCTGATGACTGTACTAGTTACTATTAATCAAAAACCAATCACAGTAACTGAAAAACCAATTAATGAAAACCCAATAAATCAAAAACCAATTCCAACAAGGGAACAACCAATTCCAATTAATAATACTGTGGTTTCAATAAATGATACTATAATTAATATTAATGATACAGCAATTACTCCACCAATTACCCCAATAGATCTTTCCTATACTGATTCAAACTCTATTATGAAATCATCACTTGCTTCAACAGGAATCTCCATGTCTAGTTCAATAAAAATCTCAGGGGACTCTATTGCAAAATATTGCACTTTCTTTAGTGATAAAGACAAACAAAATTCCATAAAATACTGTACCTCAACTGAACTAAAAGACTCTGACGGTAAGTTTCTTGGAAATATTCACATGGTTGGTAGTATGGATTCTCCTAATGCCGTATTAGGGATAATTCAAACAGACCCATACATGTCTAGTCTAGATGATATCAAAACAATATACCAAGTCATGGTAGAGTCCCTTGTGTGTGATTGCTCGCAAGACCAAAAACTAGGTAATCTCGAATCAGTCTCTGCTTGGATTGATGCTACAAAGTCTCATCATTTAGAGGGCAAGCATATTACCACTCACTCTGAGATTGACGGGTTGGCTCAAAAACAACTAGTTTTAGAAGTCACTACAAATACCGATGGATATCTTTGGAAATTCATCATAACAAACTAAATTCAAGATATGTCCATATTGTGTATGATTGGAGATTATGATGTTTGATCAATTATGGTTAGTTCCATTGGGGTTTGCAGCTGGAATACTAGGATCTATGATTGGTCTTGGAGGAGGAATTATTGTTGTACCTGTTTTGACATTTTTTGGTTTTCCGCCAACGTTAGCAGCAAGCAATAGTCTTTTTGCAGCTTTTAGTAATGCAGTTGGCTCTACTGTTTCATATTCGCGTCAAAAAAGAATCGATTATTCCCTTGGATTAAAACTTGGACTATTGTGCATTCCTGGAACCGTTTTGGGGGCGTATCTCTCAAGTGATGTAACACCCGGAATTTTTAAAATATTATTTGGACTCGTGCTGGTATCTACTGCAGTCTATATTTTTTTGAGAAAAAAAATCGAGACGCAAGAAAAAAACCTCACAAAACTAATGATTGTTTTTATAATATCTGCAAGCTTTTTTGCTGGAATAATCTCATCTTTTTTTGGAATAGGTGGAGGGATTGTCTTTGTGCCCTTAATGCTAGTCGGAATTGGAATGACTATGAAAAAGGCAGCCCCTACATCGCAATTCATTTTGCTCTTTGCCTCTTTATCTGGAATTCTCGCTCATAGTATATTGGGTCATCCTGATTTTCTCCAGGCCGGTCTGTTGGCTGCAGGGG
>JAEMQG010000173.1 GCA_022758935.1 Candidatus Nitrosopumilus sp.
TGCAACTATTTTACCTGATTTCACCACAACAAGACCACCCTGATTTTTTAAAAGGGTATTTGCAGCAACTGCCATATCAGAATCATCAGAACCAATTACAATCATATCATTTTCGTGAAAACTCCATGTTGATGCAAATGCGCCAATATCAGCTCCAAAATTTTCAAGAAATCCTATAGCGTGTTTATTTGTTCCATAGATCCTATCAAAAGCTGCAACCTTCCATACATCATTATCTAAAGAAGCTGAAATATTTCCTTCTTTAGCATTTAGTTCTATCGAACCAATTTTTGTAATAATTTCACTTTGCATAAAAATTGTATTTGCTACAACATTTTTCTTTTTTGATAAAATGGCAAAGTCTTTGGAAGAAAATTTTTTTAGTTTGACTGTGTTTTTTATCCATGGAGAAACTGTTTTTTTCTTTATTGAGGTAACAATACTTCCATTTGAGGCAACTAGTTTTCCACCTACAAAGACTTTATTGGGTTTCATGGATTCCAAGTCATCAAAAATTAAAATATCTGCTAGTTTTCCGGGTGCAATACCACCCAAATCTTTATCCATATTATAATAATTAAAGCAATTTTTTGAGGCCATTGAAATAGCATCTATTGGTTGTAGTCCAAGTTTGATTGATTCTCTAACACAATGATCAATATGACCGTATTTTACAATGTCTAGAGGATCAAGTCCATCAGAACAAAACATGAGTCGATCAAGATTTATTCCATGAGACAATACATGGGGGATAATTTCCTTCAGGTCACGTCTAATAGAACCTTCTCTTATCATAATCCACATTCCCAAACGCAATCTTTCTAAAACTTGATCAAAATTGATAGGCTCATGACAGGACAATATGCCAGATGCGACATAGGCATTGAGTTTTTTTTCACTTATACCAGCAGTATGGCCATTAATTACACAATCGTTGTCTAACATTGTAGACAGAGATTTCATTGTTTTAGGATCTCTAAGTGTTACTTTGGTCCATGAAAAAACTTCTCCCAATCCCAATACATGAGCATGTTTAATTGCTGATTTTTCTTGTGACAATGATAGGGTTCTACTATTACTAAATTTTCCGTCTACAGGAAGACCGCCTGGAACAACTTGGAATATTCTAATAGGTAAATTTTCACCGAGTCTTAGAAATTCTAGAAATCCTTTGTAACCAGATACGCTAACAATATCAATTGGATCTGAGAAGAGTGACGTCACTCCGCATAAAAGAGATTTTTTTGCAAATTCGGAAGGTAACACAAATTGATCAATGTGTAAATGTGGGTCAGCAAAACCCGGTCCTACATATTTTTCCTTGACATCAATGTCGATTGTCTTTGCTCCAATTGTATGTCCTGCATCTGGACCAACATATGCAATTCTATCATTAATTATTGCAATCTGAATTTTTGGAATAATTTCTCTAGTGTAAACTGATAACAAAGAGCAATTTTTCAAGACAAGATCTGCTTTTTTGTCACCCATTGCTACTGAATTTAATGAAGAAATCGAATGTGCTAGGCTCGAAGTCACATATTTTATTGTACTTTGCACCTATTATAGATTCAATACTTAAATTACCGTTGAAGCGGTTTTTTTAATATGAACATACCTAAGGTGATCCGTAAGTATTGTGCCAAATGTAAAACACATACAGAACAAAAGGTCTCCATATACAAGGCTGGGAAAAGACGTGGCTCTGCAAGAGGAGAACGTAGGCATGCAGAACGTAAAAGAGGGTATGGTGGACAAAAATTCCCAAAACTTGCCAAGCCTGCAAAAGTTACAAAGAAAGTCACCCCAATAATGACATGTACTGTTTGCAAAAAGAAATACAATAAACCAGGCATTAGAATTAAGAAATTTGAGTTGGTGGCAGCATGAAAAAAGATCATATTGAAATTCCAAAGCCAGCGAGCAAGTTCCAGAAAGTTAATTGTAATGAATGTGGTGAGTTACAAGTAGTTTATTCTCATGCGTCACAATTTGTTGTCTGCAATTCTTGTGGAAACAATATTGCCGAACCAACTGGTTCCAAAGCAAAAATCAATGGCCAAATTTTAGGCAGTGCTGAGTAAATCATAGTCTTGTTTTGTGTTTAGATTAAAAGCGATTCTTTTATCATTAATTACTAAAAAATTCTCCGGTATATTTTCAAGTGTAAAAATATTTTTTGTATTTACTAATGAAATTCCGGTATAACAACATGATTGATTTTCAAAATTTATTTCATAATCAGAGGAGAGATGCAATGATTCTTGAAATTCTTTTGTAACAAGAATCGTAGTCCAAATATTTTTTGAATTACATAGATTTACAATCTCTTGAATAATATCTCCATCTAAAAACGGCAAGTCAGCAGAAGTAATCAGTACAAAATCATTCAATGATTTAAGAACCATATTAAGATCTTTAACATAACTATCACCTGAAGTGTCATAAAGGTCAATATTATTTTCTTCTAACAATTTTTTTGTTTTTGGAGAATTAGAACTTGTAATTGCCAATATTTTTGAAAAGCATTTAGAAGATACTAATGCATCAATGACATGAAGAATTATAGGTTTTTTGTATTTTAAAAGTAATTTTTCTTCAGATAAATTCATTCGACTTCCTTTGCCACCAGCCATTACAATGCCAATCATACTGAAACAAAGATTAGAAGAGATGCCAATCGAGTGAGTTCGTTTGTAGCCCCAAATACATCTCCTGTAATTCCTCCAAAACTTTTAGTAGATAAACCAACTAGAAATAGGGTTAGTGTCACACCTACTCCAAATACAAGTAGACCGGTTGTACCGCCAAGAACAATCAGTGGAATTAGAGTAATTATAGATGCCAATACCAATTTCTGTCTGTTTTTCATAAGCTCAACAAAAGGTGAATTTGAGCCTAAGGATGCAGATTTTCCAATACTTGCCATCAAAACCATTGAAAATTTTGCAAATATCTCACTAAGTAAAATTGATAAAAATAGTTGGTACCCTGTGAATTGTGAGATTACTATAATCAATCCTACAATATACAACACGATTGCAACTATCCCAGCAGAACCAGTAGTAAGATCTTTCATTGCTGCAAGTTTTTTTTCTTTTGTCCCCTTTACCATCAGACCATCAGCAAAGTCTGCTAAACCATCAGTGTGATGAATGCCAGTAATTATAGCGAATGAGGCAACAACTAACAAACTAACTATCAAGGGATCTAAAAATAATGAAAGCCCGAATCCTATTGAACCGACAATCAACCCAATTGTAATCCCAACAATTGGAAAAACATACATGTATTTTGCAATGGTTTCTAAATTTGAATTGCCAGTCGGAATAATGGTCAGAAATGAAAAAACAGACCCTATTTCTTTAAACATGAATCCACCATCCTAAAAAAGATATGAGTAAAATAATTGGAATAACTATAATCCCACAAAACATTATTGAAGTGACTTTCATTATGGAAATAGCTGATTTTATATGATCTTTGGTAAATGAGATACTTCCATCTCCTAGTGAGTAGTGATCAATTTTTTCAAATTTTACTCCTAATGCTCCCGCTGTAGCTGCCATAGGATATCCGGCATTAGGACTTTCGGTCTTGTTTCCATCACGAATCATTATTTCATAAGATTTTTTCCAATCGTGTCCAAGAATCATAGCACTGATTATCATGAGAAATCCAGTTAGCCGGGATGGGATATAATTTAAAATTTTGTCACAGTTTGCTCCAAACCATCCAACACTGTTAAAAATATTTGTCTTGTATCCAATCATAGAATCAGCTGTATTAATTACTCGGTAGACAAACGCTCCTGGTAAACCAAAAATTGCAAAATAGAAAAGAGGGCCGGTTACACCGTCAACAGTATTCTCACTGATACTTTCTAGAACTCCTGAAATTACATGATTTTTGTCAAGATTCTTTGTATTTCGCTTTACAATCATAGAAAGATTATTTCTCGCAGAAAAGATGTCATCTTGCTCTATGGATTTAGATACTGCAAGCGCATGTTTTTCCATTCCTTTGATTGCTATAGTCGTCTTCAATAATATACCACCTACAATAACTGAAGTTATAATCGATAGATAATCTAGTGTAATCAAGTTAATTCCAATATCTAATAATATTATCAATGACACCACAATTCCACTAGAGACCAAAATGATAAAAATGCCCCCAAGTTTTTCTAAATTTTTTGATGAAGATTTTGCATATGGTGTTAATCTTGCAATCAAGGAACCCATCCATGCAGTTGGATGAAATTTATTTTTCGGATCACCAATTATAAGATCTAACGCAAGTGCAAAAAATACCAACAATATTGATTCGATTATCAAGTTATCATCTTCTCTATTTTTTTAATATTAATATTTGAATTTACTAATTTACTTAATCTGTTAATTTCTCCATCTATTTTATCTAAGGTCTTGTTATTCCAAACTACATTTTTTGCTTTGCCATTCAATGAATCTTCTTCAGGCAGATCTAGCTCAATCATTGGTATTACACCTAAGACAGAACGTTTCGTTTTTTCTTTAATTTTTCTAAGACCTGGTTTAAGAATATCAATATCCCCCCTAAATTTATTAATTACAAAGCCTTTGACTAGATTTCTGTATTTTTTGTCTAAAAGGGATAAAGTACCTACAATGCTAGCAAATGATCCTCCTCTATCAATATCTGTAATTAGCAATACAGAAGAATTTGCTATTTCTGCCATTTTCATATTTGCTATATCAAATTTCATTAAATTAATTTCAACGGGCGATCCAGCCCCTTCTAAAATAACAAGATCATAATTTTTTTGAAGTGATTCAAGTGATTTTGTAGCAATTTGCAACCCTTGAGTTCGTACAAATTTTTGGTAATATTCTGTTGCATGCATTTTCTTGAAAATTTTTCCATTGAGGTAAACGTTGCTGTAATAATTTCCCAATGGTTTTAGAAGAATAGGATTTAGATCATAAGTGATTTCACATCTTGCAGCTATTCCTTGTATTGCCTGGGCTCTAGATATTTCAAAATCATTTGTTTTGTAAGCATAATTTGACATATTTTGAGCCTTAAACGGTGCTACAGAAAATCCCTTGTCTGAGAAAATTCTACATAATGCAGTGACTAGCGTTGTTTTACCTGCCCCAGATGATGTGCCTTGTATCATTAATGATTTCATAGTTTCTCAAAGGCTTTGATCAATTTTCTGTTTTCTTTTCTTGTTTTTACTGCAATTCGAATGTAATTATCATTTAATCCACGAAATGTACTACAATCACGAATTAAAATTTTCTTTTTAAGTAATTTTTTTTGTAATGTTTTAGACTTCATTTTTGTTTTTATCAGGATAAAATTAGTTTTAGTAGCACTGCATTGAAGAGATTTTAGTTTAGAAATACTATCAACGAGATAATTGGATTCTTTTTTAATGATTTTTTTTACTTTGTCTAGATAGAAAGGATTCATGATCGCAGTAGATGCTGCTTGTTGTGCCAATCCTGAAACATTCCAGGGGATTTTTATTTTAGTTAAAATTGAAATCATTTGTTTTGATCCTAAACCATAGCCTATTCGTAAACCAGCAAGAGCAAATGATTTTGTTAATGAACGTAGTACAAATAGATTATTGTATTTACTAATAAATTTGATAATTGATTCATCATGATCAGGTACAAGTTCAATAAAACATTCATCAACAAAAACCAAGGTATTTTTTTTATGTGCAGATATTATTATTTTTTGTAAAGTTTTTTTTTGGATTAAACTACCTGTGGGATTATTGGGATTGCAAATGAATATGCAGCCATTAATAGGAAATTTAGAAATAAAATTGTCAACATCTTTTGTCAAATCCATTGTTTTAAAAAATGAAACTTTTGCACTTGCAAGTTTTGCTGCAGCTTCATATTCACCAAATGTTGGAATTGGAATTAAAACAGATGTTTTTTTTGATAAAAAAGCTTGACAAAAATTATAAATTATTTCTGTCGCACCATTTCCCACTACAATTTGAGAGAAATGAATTTTGGTATACTGCTGAAGATTTTTTCTCAGTTGAGTAGATTCTGGATCAGGATAGATTTGGATGGCATCTAATTGATTTTTTATGGTTTTACGAACCAGTGAAGAAATTCCAATTGGGCTGATGTTTGAGCTAAAATCTAAAATCTTTGAATTTGGATGTCTAATCGAAAAAGGCCCCCCATGCGAAACTCGTTTATGAGCAGATATGTTGGGATTTGTCTTCATGATTTGAAACAGCCATTGCTAATATAGTATGTTTTGGTCAAATTCAGAAAACGATTATTAATTGAATACAGGCTTTTTAGATCGTGGATAAAAAGCGAGTAGCAATTGTAGGTGTCACAGGTTCGGTTGGACAAGAATTTGTATTATCACTACACAATCATCCTTGGTTTGAAGTTACACAAATTGCAGCATCTGAGCGCTCTGCAGGAAAAAAATATCTTGATGCCATTAAAGATCCCGATAGTGGAATAATACATTGGGAAGTAGATGGTCAAATTCCAGAATACATTAA
>JAEMQG010000164.1 GCA_022758935.1 Candidatus Nitrosopumilus sp.
GCCATCACCATCTGTGTCAGCTGGTGGGGCTGTATCAGGGCAGCCATCTGTGTCTTGAAATCCATTTACGGTTTCAGCTTCATTAATACATTGATCTAAAGAATCTGGAATGCCATCACCATCTGTGTCAGGATCTGTTTGAAATGTAATTGGATTATTTTGATCATTAATTGGAAGGGCTATTTGCTGACCAAATACAATGTTCGGCGATAGAAAAGATAATAATAAAAATCCAATTAAAAGATGCTGTGTTTTATTTTTCATATTTTCAATCTTAACCTGTTTTAATTTTTAAATCAGCCTCGATGTAAAAAAGGTTAAGATCGTTTCATCTATAGATTATTTCGATCTAAAAATAGTTTTTATAGGGAAGTCTATTGTTTTCTTGATTTCAAGTGTTTGTGGACCTTGAATCCAATGACGGTAGGTGCTGCAACATACATTCCCAAGTTTAGTACAATGACAGAGATACCCAATCCAAGTACCTGAGCTTCAGAACCGTCTTCAGCTAAAGTCATGATTGAAAGGGATGAAAGCATTGGAGTAATCAAAACTCTAACAGTTTCTTGGAATAGTGGATGTTCTCTTTCCAAATCTGCAATTGTAGGTGAGAAAGAATAGTACAACTGGTTAAATCCAGTCATAAATGCCATTCCAGATGAAGTACTCAATAATGTATTATCTCTGATTTCTCGAAGGAATTGCACTTGAGGTGCCAATTCAGAACCATATGCTGCAGTTGCAATTAAACACCCACCGCCAGGTTTTCCAGGTTCCTCTACTTTGATAGGTTTACAAATTCCATTTATAAGTTCAGTTCCTTTACCACAAACTGGTGGTTCTGGTTCTTTTATTGTTCCTGGTTCTTTTACTGGTTCTGGTTCCTTTACTGGCTTTGGCGCTTTATTGACACATTTTCCATCAATGAGATTTTGATTAGGAGTACAAGTTATTTGTTCAGGCAGTGGTACTTCAAATGTTCCTCCAGTGTAAACAACCTTAGTTGAACCTTTTAGTGAACCGAAATGAAACTCAATAATATAATCACCATTTAATTTCCATAGTGGACCCCCCGCAACAATTTTAGAATAAGCAAAAGAACCATCAGATGAAGGAGTTATTTGTCCTATAGCAACAATATTGTTATCAGGAGATTTAATAATTAAAGTGAGTCCTTTACCAGAATCTACATCAGGGTCATAGTCTCTAATATTTCCATTTATGACAACTCTATCCCCATTTTCATAAAGCGGAAGCTCTGTAGTTACAGAAATTGGCGGAGTCTCAATGGTAGCGCCAAGAGCACTGCCATTAAACGTGTAGAATGTGATTGAAATTAATAATAATGCTAATGCTAGGAACCCTCCAAGTCTCATTTTCATTTTGAATCAGCCATGAGGGTATTTATGTATTCAATGAAAGAAAAATTGACCTGTTCATACTCGAATTATACCTTTTTCGATCAAGTATTGAATTGATTTTATAAATTCATTTTCTGAAATTTGATCATCTGACCACCATTTTGCATTATTTTTTAGCCAGTTAGGGATTATTCTTTCAGATATGGAGTATTTTTCTGTTGGAGAAATCACAATTATTTTTGCTTCAATCATCTGTTCTAATCCGTTAATAAATTCAGAATTAGAAATAGACGAATTAGACCAACGTTTTGCATTATTTTTTACCAAATCAGGAATGTTTTGCGGAGAAACAGTAAATGATACTAGTCCAACATTTACACCATTGTGAGACAATTGTATTTTATAAACACCAGATAGAGACTTTTCATTTATTGAAAAGGAAGCACGGTAACTTCCGCTATCAGATAAAACCGCACCAAAGTTTTGGGTAACGCCATCAGGATTGGTTAATGTAATTTCCAAAGGAACCCCCCTTTTATGATTAGCCACACTACCAGAGAGAATTATTTCTTGGGTGTTGCCTGATGTAGGAATTGTGATTTTATTTGCACTTAATTGTGGTTGACTTGAAAATGATGAAGTTGATTTATCCCTTAACAAACTGAATATATTTGAATTTCCAGAGCTGTCTCTAGAATCAAAGTATTTCGCATCTAGACTACCTCCGGCACTAGAAACTAATTTGGTTCCAGACTTGTCACAAATTTGTGAGGGCATATTAAATGAACCTTCAAATATTCCGGTGCTCGGTCCGGTCTCAACTAGTGTAAAACCAGTAGAAGCCAAGCCACCATACTCCACTCCATTTATTGTACAACGTTTGTATCTAATGTCTTTAATTAAAATTTCCAACAAAACATTTCCATCTTTACCTATAGTATCTACATATGGAGAATTTGGATCATTAATCGCCACATAGATGTCAACATTATCATTTTTTAAATTAAGATCTGGATCGTTTAATGAAATTGTAACAGGTTGACCAAAGCGATAAGATTGTGAACCAGTATGCACAGTGCCAGAATTAGTTTGTATGTCAGATTTTGCAGAAGTGGTGGTTGTCACTCCTACTTTATCCAAATCAGAGTAGGAAATAGAAATGCCTTTCTCGTCTATTAATCTGTTAGACACGATGAATTTGACATCATTATCTATAGGTCTAATAGTTTTGATAAAAGAAGGATCTAAAAGATTTAGTTGATTTGCCATAGAATATTCAAGGGTTCCTTCAAATTTAGATGAATTGTCGCTAGTTTCTTCTAATTCAAATCTGTAAATGGAATTGTTTATGTCATTTGAATTATCAAGTCCAAATGAAAAGAAATCAAAAACTATGGGTTGTGAAACAGTTTCATCTGATACAACACCAATATTTGATGTGTTATTAGAAGAATCAAAATTAATTACAACAAAAACAGAACCATTTTTGGCAGAAATTGCTTTTACATCCGAACTGTCCAATTGAATTAATCCACGGGATGTAGATAAATCTCCTGGATCAGTGATGACGATAGGTGAAGAATCAGAAAGATCACCAAAATATAGAGTAATTGTAGTATCGCTAAAGTCATTTACATCAAGATCTTTTTCAAAGGATCTAAGATCAACATTAAGCCAGTTTGTTCCCTGTTTATTTGAAATACTGGTATCAATAAGACTAGAACTTAATGAGGCTGCAGTAATACCTAGATTAAAGGAAATTTTTTCAAATCCACCGTTGGAAATTGAAGTTGTGTCAATAAACAACCTAGCTGAATTTTTGTCAGGCAACAAAGAGGCAGGTTGACGCGCGGTTCCTGTCAATGAATCAATAGATGTAGTATAGAATTTGACATTTGATGATTTTTCAAGGGTCACTGGATTTCCTATTTTGAGAGTTGGTATTAACGCAGTATTTCTAAAAACATCCAAGTGATCTCGTGAAGCAGAATTTAGATTTTGATCAGAATCCATAACAATTATAGGAAATTTAGTTCCAGATTTTAATGGTTGAGAGCCATCGCCTACAGTTAGAGAGGGTTTAGTAATTGAAACAGAAGCTGTTGAAAGTTCTGTTAAAACAGATAGTGATTTTTCATTATACTCTATTTGTCCAGTTTCCCCTCGTGGGGTAGATTTTAAAATTGCAATTGTGGCTTTGTCTCCATGATCAGCATTGTCAAATAATCCAGAATTAGGACCAGTTTCAACCAAAGTGACAATTTGTGAAAATGAATTTCCGCCTCCATCATCAACAAAAGTGAAAGGTTGTTCATCGTTTGATTTTATTTCCATTATTTTTCCTAAACTAATTGAAAGTTTTCCATTATCTTCAAAACCTAAATTAGAAAGAGATGGAACTAAATTTACTAATCCCTGATTGCCATTGGCGGAATCAGCGCCATTTTCATCAAATGCTTGATAGAAAGTCGATATAGGAGAATCAACATTAAATGTCCATGAATCTTCATCAGTAGGATCCTGATTTAATTGAAAATCATTTACAGTAAGAAAAACTTCTGAATTTGGAGGATAGTTGTTTCTATCTATATTGATTGAAATATTTGGAATTTCATCATACTTAAGATCAACTCTTTGCGCTCCGCCGGCTGCATTATATTGAATAGTTACATCGCCAAAAGAAAATAGTTGAATTAAGGGCCATGCATTAGGATTTAGTCCGATTTGACCGGGAAGTACATTAGGATTGGTATTAATGGATCTTGGATTTCTTACAACATTATTTAGATTTGTAGAATCTGGAGTTCCATCACAAGATAGAAAAGAAGAATTACCATTTGTAAAAGTTGTCAATCCAGAACTTGGAACAGAAAAACCGTCAGTGTCAGAAAGAGATATTCCAAAAATGGATGATGGTGTATCTCTACTACAGAAAACACCGAAATCTAATCCCTCACCAGGTAAACCTACAGTAGAATCAGCAATCTTTGCCTTGTCTACATTAGCAAAATATGCATAATAATTTCCATCAGTGGCTTGGACCATTCGTAGTGTTTTACCGTTAATTGTAACATCTGGCTCCCCTTTTGATTGGTCAGTATCTTGAAGATTAGGATCACGGATTACGACCTCAACTACCATTGAACCCGAAAAATGATTGTTAAATTTTGAATTTTCAGCAGAAACATCCAGATTTGGATTACTGCTGGCATCAGCCTTAATAATTGGCGTTAGCAACATAATTGAAAAAAGTCCAAGTAAAAGGATAGATTTTCTGGGCATCATACCAAAAATCACAGTTAATGACAGATAATGTTATCGTATAATTTATCTTTAGAATACTTGTAATATATGAAAAGAATTACTAAAATGAATGGAATTGTTAGTTCAGAAAACAAAGGTTTTACAAATCTCACTGTTAGCTATATTTTCAGCGTTTATTGTAGAATTAGTTTTTGGGTTAGTATCAAATAGTCTAGGTTTAGTTACAGACAGCATTCATGCATTGTTAGATAGTGTCGTCACAGTAATACTACTCTTGGCAGCAAGAATGGCAATCAAGCCACCAGATGAGGAGCATACATACGGTCATGGAAAAATTGAGTCTCTTGGAGGAATGATTGGCGGAATTGCAATTCTTCTAATAGCTGGGTTTTTCATTTATGAATCAATTCAAAGATTACAGAGTCCTCTGCCTATTTTATTGCCAGGGTTTTTTGCAATCATAGGTGGATTATACACGATTGGAATAGATATTTTTAGAATAATTCTTCTCAGAAAATCAATTAGAAAAATAGGAGGAACTACACTCAAAGCTGATTTTTACCATGCATTTATGGATCTGGGTTCAACAATAGTTGCAATTGCAGGAATCATACTAGTTTCATATGGATTCTACAGTGGGGACTTTTTTGCGGCATTAATTTTGGGTGTATTTCTAGCGTTTCTCAGTATTAAATTAATTTACAAAACAGCACTAGATCTTACAGATATCATATCTCCAGAGCTTGTAAAAAAAGTGAGAGAGATTGTTACAAATACTGAGGGAGTGATAGGAGTAGAGGCAATACTAATGAGAAGATCTGGGGAAACAATATTTGCGGATGTCACAATCTCACTGAGAGGAGATACAAGTTTTGATAGAGCACATGAAATTAGCAGCAAAGTTGAAAATAATATTAAA
>JAEMQG010000022.1 GCA_022758935.1 Candidatus Nitrosopumilus sp.
CAATTTTAACAGCATTTCCGCTAAATAAAGGTCCACTTTGTGTAACATCAATTTGTGCAGCTGTTACATTTGTATTTCCTACTCTTAGATCTGTCATTCCTAAAAATGGAGACATTGCAAATTGGTTAATATTTACTGTAGATGGAATAGTTGTAACTGTTAATTGTGCTGACGTGATTGTTGCGCTTGATGCTCCTACATCTGTAAAAACTACTTTGTAATAATAAGTTGTGTTTGGAATAAGAACAGAATCATTTAATGTTAAATCTGTTTGTCCGTCGAGTATATTACCGCTTCCAGGTGTAAAACCTGTTGTTGTAGATCTATACCATTGTTGAGTGTATGGGCCAGTTCCTCCACTTGCTGGAGTAGTAATAAGCTGAGTTGTGTTAGAACCAACGCTTAAAAGTGTTAAAATACCTGCTGTCAAAACCATAATATTTCTCCTTTTTATTAATTAATTTGATCCATATCTTGAAATTCCGCGCTCTACTTTATCCTGTGATAAATCTACGTGAAAATTTTGTGGTGTATTTGTATTTGCATTTTTAAGCTTTTCAAAGTTTCCACTATTTTTCATTTTCTTATTTTTAATTTCTTTATCTTCATGCTCAACAAGTTCTTCAGCCTTTTTCTTTGCTTTTTTATCTTCTTTTTCGTCTTCTTCATCTTCGTTAGACATGCAATCTTCAACTTCTTTGTCTTTGTTCTTCATTTTTTTCTTTTTATCTTCGTCATCTTCTTCGTTATGAAGATCTCCTTCTACATCTAAAGATACTTTTTCTTTTTTTAAACCAGTTTGACTTGTATCTGATTCATTTTCTTTTTTCTTCATTTCCATTTCATCCATAGCATTAACTATTTGATAAATAGAAAATTCAATTCCTGATTTTGGAAGAGTAACTGATATATTTTCAATATCAATAGAATTTTCCACCGCCTTTTTGTTCCAAAATTTCAATTTACTCAACATACTTTCTTTCTCCTTTGGTTTAGAATTAGATATTTTATTCAACTCTATTTTTAGTTTTTCGTTATACATTTTAAATTCATCGGGGGTCATTATAACCGATTCCGCATAACGAGGGTTATCTACTATAGCAAGATGTTCGTATTCACCTGCTATAACTTCATTTTGATAATCTATACCATTCCATTGACCTGATTTATTATTAAGAGTTGGTATATATGCATTTGATAATCTAAAACCATTTTTTATTGCTCTATCTCCTCTATCGGAGACGACAATAAATTTTACCCAATGTTTTCCATCTGCTTCATTAAAAAAGCTTTCTACTACCCAACCATCGCTTTCTTTTCTAAGTTGATCTAAATTAGATTCTACTTCATTTACGTGATCAACAAAGATTGGTCTTCCTGCAAAACTTGCATCCATTTTTCGAAGCGTATTTTCATTTAAAAATATTTTAAATGGTTCTTTATTTGGTTCGCTGTATTGGGCTAAACCAGGGTAAAAATGCATACCATAATAAATTTTACCTACTGAATTTTGTGTTAAAGTCATTATTTAAATCTCACAATTGGCAAAGCAAAACATCTACAATTATAATCTTGGCCAGGGTTGTTTCTTCTTTGAATTTGTCCTGGCGGTGTAGTCACAGGGGGATCGCTCCATTTAAAAATTTTTCCTTCAAGTACCCCATGTGCATATCGCACTTCTCCATCTTTATATGGAGTTTTTGGTGTAGGTTGATGAGGCATATGAACGCATCTCCATTCGTACTCTGGCACACCAGCTTCAACGTATTTTGTTTCTTTAAATTTAGCCATCAACAAATTTGTCTCTTGTCGAGCCCAAAATTTTGCTTTACTTTCAGTCACATTGTAACTGTGCATAAATCCTTTTACAAGAGCTTCTCGTCTATTTCCTGCTTTAAAAACATTGTCTTGTACAACTTCTCTTAAATCTACTACTTGAGCATCAGAAAATTTTTTAATATCAAGTTCCATATTATATTGCCAGTCTTTTGCTATTTTCTCTCTTTGAACCTTTGAAAGTCTTGGAATGATAGTAATGCTCTTTATTGACTCTTGAAATTCTTTATCTATTTTTAATAAATTTTTATCAAAAATAGGTGAAATATTCAACTTACTAATCATCTCATTTGTGTTAAAGTTTGATAAATTTTTGTCTATTTTGTTTAATTTTTCTTCAAATCTTGCTTTTGAAATTGATATTTCACTTCTAATATCCATGGGCAATTTTTCTAGTTTAATAGAATATGTTGAATTTATTGAATTCCATTTTGCACCATATTCTATCAATTTTTTTGATATTGAAGAGGTAAATTTTCCTTGGAATTTTCCATTTGAATAGAATATTTTTCCAGAAGATAGCGCTTGTCTAATGGAATTTGTATTCGAGTTTAAAATCTTTTTATCTTCGTTTAATAAAGATAGTATTGGCAGATAAAATTCTTTTCTGAATAATTCTATTATCTTTTTTTCTATCTCATCTTGATATGAAACATCTTCAAAAATTGGTTTTAATTTTATAATACGTTCCATTACGCTACTTGTGATTTACCTCGCGCTCTCAACATGTATTCTTCTTGCTTTTGGCGTTCATATTCTTTTAACTCTTCTGCTTTTACCCATTCTTTTTGATGTTTTTTTAGTTTTTGGGTGAATTGCTGAATTGTTAATTTTAAAGAATCGGCGGCTGTTTTTTCATCTTTATAAAAATCCATAGCCGCTTTGATAACTTGTTCTTCAACTGAATCCAGTGTTGTTCCAGGGTTCCATATGAGCATCATTTTAACTTTTTCCTTTAATTTTAATATTTACAGAAGTCGATTTAGAATCAGATGCTTTAATTTTCATGGTGTCTTCTTTGTTAGATCCAGAATCTTGCGTAGACGGTTTTGATTCTCCGTCTTCTGAAGCTTCGTCAGGTTTTGATTCTGCCATTTTTCTTTTCATAATTTCTTCTACTTCAGAATCATCAGGGTTAAGTTTATCTTTTGTATTATCAAGTTGAATTTCAACTAGTTTTGCTCTGTTACAGGCATCTCTAAATTCAGATTTTGACATTAATCCTGCTTGCGTAGCTTGCATGATACGTCCAAATTTTTGGGTTTTAACTGTTTCTTCGTCAACACTTGAGAGCATACGAAGAGACTTAAAAGCTATAGATAAATCTGTTGGTATAAACCCAAATAGTTTTTGGCATCTAATTTCTACAACGCGCAATACGTCAAATTCTGCTTTTCCACGGACATCGCCTTCAACCATTGCATTATAGTTTTCAATGTCATCCTCGCCACTATTAAATCCAGCGGCACTTATGCCAAAAAGTTTTGTCAAAGGAATTCGCATATCGGATGCAATTTGCATACGAATTTCCTTCATCGTGTCCGCAAGACCTGCAAACGAAAGTTGTTTTTGTACAAAATCGTCTTTGCTATCCATCGTCACAGCATTTTGATAACTTTTTTGCCAATTCATGTCTTGTACACGACGTTTTACAGCCGCTTGTCCATCCGCAGATAGAAGCGTGCTACTAAGTCCTTCAAGCTTGTACATATCGATCTTAAACTCGTCTAAAACTTCATACGTAAGGTTATTTGATTTTAAATATTGATTAATAGATCTCACTAAATGCTCGACGACAGAAAATCCCCAACCACGCAGACGAGGGCGAATAAATGATGGCGCTGTTAATCCTTTCATTCTCATTACGCGGGATTTATCGACTAAAGTTCCATAATAATCGTAAGATGTAAACTTTTCACTTTGAATAGCTGGGTTGTATCCTTCTGCATTTTGTTTATCGTAAAAAAGTTCCCACATATCCACAGCTCTAAATTCTAAATTTGAGTCTTCTGTAATTTCTTCTACATCAAGTG
Source organism: Candidatus Nitrosopumilus sp. (assembly GCA_022758935.1). Lineage (GTDB taxonomy): Archaea > Thermoproteota > Nitrososphaeria > Nitrososphaerales > Nitrosopumilaceae > Nitrosarchaeum. Next base: position 3,870 of record JAEMQG010000022.1, read on the forward strand.
GTTCTATTGGATCTTGATCAGTCATGATCAAAACTCCAGAACCTCCAAAAAGCCTGTTCCATTTTATTGCTTGTGCAACTATATTTAAATCATTATTTCTTTTTATAGATATCTGTAATTTTTGTAATTCTTCCTCATCTAATTGTTTGGATGAAATTTCAATTCCACCCCTAAATGCATCATCAACTGGAAGATCTACTATTGTGCGAATAAGTCCATGTTCAACGTATAATTCTGATAGTAGCTGTCTCATATTTGAGATTAAATACCATCTATTGTTGTTAAACAGTTCATTGACTTGGCTTAGCTGGGTTCCAAATGTATTTTGGTTCATTCCCCAACTTTGTATACCAGCTCCATTAAAATCATTTTTAATAGAATTTGAACCGCTATTAATGGGGATTACATTATCAATTCTTTTTTGTTGTCTATGTTTTTTTGACACAATTAATCCTATCTATATGCATCTAAAATAGATACAGTTTAACAAAGTGCATTAAATTCTCCTGAAAATTCATCAACAATATCATCATCCTTGCCA
>JAEMQG010000093.1 GCA_022758935.1 Candidatus Nitrosopumilus sp.
GGGGCGAAGTAATCTATTATAAAATTAATCGGATGAATTTTTATGAGAACAAATCAAGAATGGAAGACTTGATTGAACTTTAGATGTTGAATATACACTCTGATGAATATTTTAACAGATTATTTTTTTCTGCGTCCATAAAATCATATACTTCTACATATTTTGTTTTATTTTTCCACAAGTCATCGAAATCTCTTATTTTTCTTTCAACTCTTGACTTGTCATTCCATGATGTGAAAACATCAACTGATTCAAAGTCTCGTGTATTAGTTGAGAGCGACGATGATGTCCCAGTAAAAGCAACAGCGTCATCATTTTCATCTTTAAATATTCCAATTCTCTCCGAGAACAAATTAGTAATTTCATCCGAATTTGTAATTGCAATTTTTAATTCAATTTGACCATTATTAATAAAATCTTGTAGTTTCTTAATTTTACTGTCCCTGATTAGTTTCACATCAAATCGCTTAGTATGTTTTTCTGAAAAAAGTTTTGTAAGTATACTAAGATCTGATATTTTGAATCTATTGCCTGTGATCATTCTTAATTTTGCTTTGCCTGTAGTAAAGTTATCAAACCCCATAGATATACTAGCCAGACTACGAATTGACAAAAAATCTGCACATCTATCATACTCTATGCAATTACTGAGACACGGAAAAAAAAACTCTGCCACAACATCATTTCTATCTGAACGGTATTCCTCCTCAAATTTGATTTCTCTTAAGCCCAATAATTTTTCATTCTTTTTTTATTATTTAAAGAAACTATTTCAATGTGACAAATCGTACAAAGGAAATATTTTTCAAAGTTTTGAACATACTTGAATGTGATGAAAATTTTAATTATCGAGATATAAACATCAATTGCAAACTTATACTAAAAAAATTCCATGTGCTCTTTCATGAGCCATTAATTCTTCCTCATACATAACAAATCCACATATGCTGCACCTAACAAATCCAAAGCCTTCTATTGGAATCTTTGTAGCAATTATCAAGACATTCTTTTCTGAAGGTATTATTTGCAATTCTTTGATTTTGCCTGTCTTTTTTAGAAATAAATCTAAATCATCTCTAGTGAGTGTCACATCATTTGATCTGATTATTCCATCTGGATCTTTGGTTACCTGAAAAGCATTCTCTGTTAGATATTTTACAAGTTCATCGGATAATTTTTCATCATAAGCACAATCTATGATCAAACTAGAACAAGGTAACTTGATCTGAACTAGTAAAAATACAAATCCTAGATTACTTATATCTAATTAACAAAATCATTCTTCAAAAATGTTATTAATCTAGACAAACAAAACAGATTTCATGAAAGTAATAAATGCAATTCCTGGACTTGGACCTGACTTGTCAGAACAACAAGTAAGAAATTTCCTCGAGATCTCCAAACTAAACCTTCAGATTGCAACAATTGATTCAAAGGGTGATCCAAACATACATCCTGTATGGTATCTATTTGAAAACAAAAAGTTGTATGTTGCAACTCCAAAGAAATCAAAAAAGGCACAAAATGCACTCAAACATCATCTAGTTTACTATTCTATTGACGATGAGAAAATCCCATATAGAGGAGTCAAGGGGAAAGGGACAGTTAATCTCTTGGATGATGTTAAAACCAACCTTGTAATTGGAGAAAAAATAATTCTAAAGTACACTGGAAGTTTAGAGAGCGATATTGGAAAATTTATCATCGAGCAAATAAAAAATGGAAATGAGACGATAATGGAGATTACACCAAAATTTTATTCTGCTTGGTCATTTGGTAATTGATTTTGTCTAAAATCCTGAAAGCGACTTCTATGGATCATGTCAATATGACAGTGAAAAACTTGGAACAAAGTGTAGAGTTTTACAAAAAACTATTCGGTTTTGAAATTAAAAAAGAACAGCCAGAGTTTAAATCCCAAATAATAGGAAATGATGACATCAAACTTTGTCTCTATGAGGATCCTGATATGAAACCTGAAGGGGGAATTGCACATTTTGGCTTTAATATTAAAAACTTTGATGAAATAATTGAAACCTGTAAATCTCTTGGGGTTGAAGTTCTTTATGATGGCTATATTCAATTTGAAAAATCAAAGTCAGTTTACATCAAAGATCCTAGTGGTTATGATATTGAACTAAGTGAAATTCTCGGTGGAGGACTATGAGGAAATCTTTAGCATCAATCTATGTTGCGTAGGATTTGCTCAAAAATTGTTTGTAAAACTAGATTGACTAAAAAATGATCAATTTATCAATACGGTGCATTGCAAATTTTCATTAATTCATACTCTTGTAAAGATCATAATGAGAATAGAAAATCCCATTATTGCAACAGTTAACCATCCTAAAACATTAGATAATCTTTTGTTAGTGTGACTATGTAATATTTTTTTGTCATTTGCTACCTTGATTACAGCTATAAGCAGAGGAACTGCAATTATCCCATTAATTATGGCCGTATAATACAATGCTCGAATAGGATCCAATCCAATAAAATTAATCCACAGTCCAACCACTGTGGAAGAAGCTATGATTAAATAGAATGATTTTGCTTCTTTGAATTTCTTACTTAATCCTTGTTTCCAACCGAATCCTTCAGACAATGCATATGCTGAAGAGCCAGAAAGTATTGGGATTGCCAACATGCCTGTACCTATCACCCCTAACGCAAAAATTGTTTTTGCAATTTGTCCTGAATTTGGAAATGTTTGTACTAGCGGTTCTAGTGCTTTTGCAGCTTGATCTGCTGTAATTACATCTGAAATTCCACTGGTATGAAGAGTTCCTGCAGCAGTCATGATAATAAACCACATTGTCATTTGAGCAAAACCCATTCCTAGCATGACATCCATACGCATCATTTTGATTTCGCGCTTGGTGATGTGAGGATTTCCTTCTCCAATTTCTTTAATCTTGTTTTTTGAAACATCCTCTTCTGCTTCTTCTGATGTCTGCCAGAAAAACAAGTAAGGTGATATTGTTGTTCCAAATAGTGCAACAAACATCATGTAAAATGCTGGAGTAAACTCTACATGTGGAATAATACTGGCAATAAACACTTCTTGCCAATTCTCGCCAATAATTAGGGCAGTAATAACATAGGCAAGTAAGGAAAGTGTAAGATATTTTAGTATTCGAATATATTTTTGATATGGAATTAAAATTTCAGATAAAATTATTGTTGCAGCAAAAAGCAGCGTAACAAGAAGAATTGGAAATGTTGGAAAAATCAAATTTACCGAAGCTGACATTGCACCAATATCTGCGCCAATGTTTATTGTGTTTGCAACAAGAAGCAGCGTGATTATTGGGAAAACTGTTTTTTTGGAATACTTTTTTTTAATGACTCCTGCCAATCCGCTTCCAGTCAAAAGACCTATTCTTCCACACATTTCTTGTACGGTTACAGCTAGCGGGTAAAGAAACAAGGAAAACCATAATGCACCGGTGCCATACTGTGCTCCTGCTTGAGTATAGGTTGCAATTCCTGACGGATCATCATCTGAAGCTCCAGTCACTATTCCAGGACCAAAAATCTTCAAGAATTTTTTTAACCTGTGCTTTGACATTAAGAAAAAATCTCCGTATAGATAAATCGATTATGGAAAGTTATGATTTCACCGAGTAGTATCGTATTAACTGATTAAAGAAGGTTGTAAATTATATGCTTGGGTTGATCAAATGATAAATATTGCAATAGATTGTTACCCAGGTGGTCTTTAATTAAAAAAATAGGATTAGTCAGAAAAATCTAAAAACTATCTAAGAAAATAGATAGATTATATCGTATTATGGCTTGTTTTCGTTTGCCTCGTCTTCTCCAGATTCCCCGGGTTCGGTGGTTCCTTTCCCTTCCTCTATATTTAGCGTTTTTTCAACTTTTTCTTCACCTGGTAGTTCTGTGGCTTTATCCCCTAGCATTGCTTTGGCACCTATTATTCCAACTGCAACAATAATAACTGCAACTGCAATTCCTACCAAAATTTTTTTGTTCATGACTAAACTAAACATTCTGCATATAATATCGTGTTTCCCATTACCATTTAATGAGAATGGTCATAATGGATTATATTCAATACTATTCACAAAAATTCGTTATACTTGGAAATACATTACA
>JAEMQG010000045.1 GCA_022758935.1 Candidatus Nitrosopumilus sp.
CAAAGCCGATGTAGAATACTGCTGGAATGTATCATACACGCCAGATAACTACTCTCCATATGCAGCAGCTACATTCTTTGGAGATCAAGACCCAACAAACGAATGCTTTACACCAAAACAACCTGCATCGTATGCTTGTTCACCCGGCTACTGGAAGAATGACGGCGCAAAGTTTAGTGCAGGAGATTGGACCGCCCCATATGATCCAAATGACACATTTGAAGCCACATTTGGTATTGCAGTAGGACCAGATTTCATCTCCAAAACATGGAACGGTAGTTCATCACCAACATTGTTAGATGCACTGAATGCTCAAGGTCCAGGTAGTAACTTCTACAGATTAGCAGTTGACGCTTTATTGAACGCAGCATACTTCAATCCAAGTGCAGTACCTGGAATTATAACCGCTGTACAACAACATGACATAAGTAAACTAGGCTTTACTGAAAACTGTCCACTAAATCACAGTGCAAAGGTCAGCGGAAATGTCTTTAATGATGTAAATAACAGCGGAATCAAAGATACTGGTGAAACAGGACTAAGTGGAGTCCAAGTGTTTGTTGTAGATTATCTTACACTGCATCAAATTGCCTTAACCACTGATGAAGATGGCGGATTTTATGGATTTGGCGTACCTCCAGGACTTGCACTAGTTCAAGCAGCACCAATTCCAGCAGGACATATACCATCCAACGGATTTTCAACATTTAGCTTTCCAACTGTAAGTCAAAATGGTGCAACAACAGTAAACTTTGCACTCAAACCAGTTACTCCAGCAGAAAAAGGAACTATACTAATTGAGGTGTTCAATGATGCCAACAGCAACGGTATCAGAGATGCTGGCGAGACAGGAGTTTCAGGTGCTACGGTGTTTACATTTGAGTTACTAACTGCAAAAGCAGACGTACAAACTACCGGTGTAACTGGAATCACAACTCATAGCGGATTAATCCCAGACGTAGTACTTGCACAAATCAATGCGGCGGTGCTACCTTCAGGATTTAGTACCGTCACTACTGCAAACGGTGGATTTGAATATATTGTAGTGACTCCAGGCAGTACAACTACAGTCAAAATAGGACTGCATTAGCATTACAACATTTAATCTTAATCTCTTAAAAAAACTTATTCAAGTCCGTAACAAACAATACAAATCATTTTTAAAATAGAAATAATCTCTTGGAAATCAATCTCTTTGTTTCATCCTATTGTGACCTCAAAATTGATCTAAAATACATAAATTTGACCAAGAATGTTTATCAATTAATCATAATTTGTCACATGATACAGGAACTCAGAACAAATTAAGACAAAACACTGTGTACATAATATGGCAATAATTGTCACTATATCTCAAACTTTAGAAAATTAAAGACACTTTCCCTTTCTTTAAATCTAAATGAACTGAAACTGTATTGCTATGTTAGTTGAACAATCATCCAGAGTAGAACAAACAGCACGACTCAAAGATGAAATTCAAAGAATTAAAAAAGAAAAAGATGTAGTGATACTTGCACACAATTATCAAATTCCTGATGTACAAGACATTGCTGATTTTACTGGGGACTCTTTGGGTCTGTCAAGAAAAGCTGCCAAAGTAAATCAAAAAACAATTCTTTTCTGTGGGGTACACTTTATGGCCGAGACTGCAGCAATTATTTGTCCTGATAAAAGAGTCTTGATTCCGGATTTACAAGCAGGATGTTCCCTGTCTGATTCAATTACTGTTGACGAATTAAGAAATTGGAAGAAACAACATCCAAATGCAATCACTGTTGGCTATGTCAACACAACTGCAGAAATAAAATCAGAATTAGATTATTGTTGCACTTCAGCAAACGCTGTAAATGTAGTTAAAGCCATTCCAGCAGATAAAGAAATTTTATTCCTGCCTGATATGTTTTTGGGATCTTATGTTGCTAAAATGACTGGACGAAAAAAGATGTACATCTGGGCAGGTGAATGTCACGTTCATGCTGGCATTAAACCAGAAGACATTACAAAAAAATTAGATTCTCTAAAAGATGCTGAATTTGTAATCCATCCTGAATGCAGCTGTACTACTCCAATGCTTTTTGACATGGCTTCTGGAAGTTTTGATAATCATAAAGTTTCCATTCTTTCTACTGAAGGGATGATGACTCATGTGAATAGTTCAAAAGCAAAGAACTTTGTGGTTGCAACTGAAACTGGAATTTTATATAAAATGAGACAGCAAAATCCAGACAAAACATTCATCCCAGCTTCAGAAAAAGCAGAATGTCAGTACATGAAAATGATTACACTTGATAAAGTCTATGATGCCTTGGTTCAAGACAAGTATGAAGTTGTAGTGCCAAAAGAGATTGCAGACAAGGCCCGCTTGGCAATAGAAAGAATGCTTGCAATTAGCTAAGTACGCATAAAATATGCTGTAAATCTGCTTTGATTTATTATTCTCGTGACACGCATTGTTGTTAGTATAAATTATGAATTTCATACTAATCTTATAATGACTAAAACAATTCTTTCCATACTATTCTTGACTTCTATACTACTAACTGCTGCAGTTGCAGCCTCTATGGATTTGTTTGAAAGTGCTGATGCTACCCAAGCCAAAATGACCTCTCATCATGGCTCTTCAAAGAAGGTATGCGGTGATCAACTGTGTTCTAAAACTGGCGGTAAAATCTTGGGCGTAAAGCCAAGTAATGTTACTGTGCCAGCAACTGAGACATCTACACCATCAATGACACCGCCAACAATTGTACCAATGCCACCAACAACTGAGGTAACACCACCAACACCTGAACCAACAGTACCAATATCTGAAGGACCAATGGATATGGGCATTCATCAATGGATGTCTACCACAGGTACACTTACCTCCGTACAAGATCCAGGAATGGGACACGAAACACACCAGCTGGCAATAATTTTGCCACCAAGTGACAAGACATACAGCGGTGTTTTGACTTATTCTGCATCAGAACCAATTCAACTAGTTGCACTACATGGTCCTCTAGCTGAAGGTGAAGATGTTGGACAAGCAATTTGGAGCCCAGATGGTAAAACAAAGTTTGCACTAACTTTCGTTAATAACGAAAGTGCAATGGGAACTTGGATATTTGCAGGAAATGCTCTTGCAGTTCATACCATGAATAGTACTCCATTCACTGTAAGTTATTCTGTAGTAGCCGAACAATAGCCTTTATTACCTTTTTTATTTTTATTTTATTATATTGTCTAGCTTCATGATTGTTGGTAGAATTGTTGTTTTGACTCAAAGAAATGTTATTTTCAATTAGATGAACATAATCTCTGAGAGACTAAAGAAATTAACACAAAAAAATTCTGCTGGAATTGAAACTGGAAATACCTAGATCTCCAAACTCATATCTATCCCTTTGACTGAATTTGTAATGCTTCCAACTGAAATAATATCTACGCCCGTAATGCCATACTTTGCAATATTTTTTGAATTGATTCCCCCAGATGCTTCAAGTATTACTCTGTCTCGCAATTTTTGATCTTTGAGAATCTGAACTGTCTTTTTAATTAGTGCTGGGGAAAAATTATCTAGCATAATTATTGTTGCCCCTTCCTTTGCAGCTAGCACAGCATCAAGTGTATTTTCTACTTCGACTTCAAATTTTTTGTATTTTTTCTTTGCCTTTTTTATCAAAGACAGCAGTGACTCACCCACTGCAATGTGATTGTCTTTTATCATTACCATCTCATCTAATCTTAATCGGTGTTTTCCACCTCCGCCTATCTCTACTGCCTCTTTATCAAAATATCTGAGCCCTGGAGCCGTTTTTCTTGTTGAATATAGTTTGGTTTTTTTGTTTGGGATTTTCTTTACTAGTTGGTCTGTCTGAGTTGCAATGCCGCTCATTCTTGTAAGTAGATTTAGTGCTGTTCTCTCACAACTTAGAATTTTCTTTGCGTCCCCCGAAATTAACATTATTGTAGCATTTGGTTTTACTTTGTTACCGTCTTTTTTTAAAATCTTTACACTACATCCTTTTAACTCAAAGATCTTTTTTGCATATCTTGCTCCGGCAACAATGGCAAATTGCCTTGTAATTATTCGAGCAGAAATATTTCTTTTTGGTAAAAGTTGGCTTGTAATATCGCCACTACCTATATCTTCAGATAAAAATTCCAATAATTGCTTTTTAGCATTAAATGCCAACATAACGATATAATGTAATGTAATTTTAAAGATTTACTAGGAATTTTTCTCTATGTTACTTTAATTGCGTACTTGCCTTTTTGTTTAATCCCAAGTGTTTTTGAAACTTGTGAATTTGTTGGATCAACTACCAGTACTACTCCACTCCAATCCGGAGTCAAATCAGATGATTTGCAAATTGGACAAACTTTTCCTATAGTTACGTGCTTGCATTTTCTACAAGCCATCTCACGTGCCATTTAACTTACCTCTACTTTGCCTTTGCCTGAATCAGAGGCGCTACCGGCTTTTTTAATCTCTTCTGCAATCCAGTCATCTGCACCAAGGAATGGCTGTCTGCATGTGATTCCTATTTTTCCCATTGCGGCAGCTTTGCCTAATGATACAGCTGTAATTCTTGCACGAAGTGTAGAGCCAACTTTTAATGTTCTACCACTTTGATTAGCTAAAATCATTCCTGACTTTACATCACTTTTTAGATAGTCATCCATTACTTGTGAGAGATGCAGCAATGCATCAGTTGGACCTATTCTTACAAATGCTCCAAAGTCTGTAATATCTACAATTTCTCCATGAACAATCTCTTGGAGTTTTGGATAAAATGTTAATGCTTCAAATTCCACCTTGTGAAAGGTTCCGCCATCCCCTGCAATCATTTTTCCCATTTCGTCAACTTTGGCATCTAAAATCATAATGATATACCCTAATTCTGCATTGATCATACTTTCGTACTTGTCTTTGAGGATGTTTGTTGCTGCCTTTTTGAGTGCCGTTCCAAACAAGCTTGGTGGAATTCTCACAACATCCAATAGGGTAGATATAGAAAACAACTGTGCTATTTTCCTGAATTTCAATTTATGAATCTTTGGGTAATTTGGGGTTGATTTGAATAAAATTTTATGAATTTTTCAATTAATCGCGTTTTTTTTAACTGTCTAGCCTATGTTTAAATAAAGTAAAGTGACTTTTTGACCCAATGGTGGGGATAGATCAGATTCTTGAAAAACTCAGTACCGTAATTGATCCTGATCTAAAAAAGGATATTGTAACTATGGGTATGATTAAGGACCTTGAGCTTAATGATGGTAATTTGAAATTTACTTTGGAGCTTACCACTCCTGCATGTCCTTTCAATGTCGAAATTGAAGATGACGTACGAAAGGCAATTGCTGAAATCAAAGAACTCAAAAATTTTGACATGAAAGTAACTGCCAAAGTAATGGAAGGACGTTCACTTGATGCAGATTCTGGAATGTTCACTGTAAAGAATATCATCGGTGTTGCAAGTGGCAAAGGCGGTGTTGGAAAATCAACAGTCTCTTTGAACTTGGCTTTGGCATTATCTCAAACCGGCGCTAAAGTCGGATTATTGGATGCCGATATTTACGGTCCAAGTATTCCTTTGATGCTTGGAATGAAAAGTGCTTACATGGAAGTTGAAAACAACAAATTGCAACCGGCAAAATCTCATGGGCTTCAAGTAGTTTCATTTGGATTTTTTGCAGAACAATCCCATCAAGCAGCAATTTACAGGGGTCCGATAATTTCTGGAATTCTAAAACAGTTTTTAGTTGATACCAATTGGTCTGATCTGGATTATCTTATTGTGGATCTTCCGCCAGGAACTGGTGATATCCCCTTGACACTTGCACAAACAATTCCAATTACTGGAATCTTGGTAGTTACAACTCCACAAGATGTTGCAAGCAATGTTGCTGTAAAAGCAATTGGAATGTTTGAAAAATTAAATGTCCCAATTATCGGTGTCGTGGAAAACATGAGTCACTTTGTTTGTCCAAATTGTAATGACAAACACTATATTTTTGGTGACGGCGGCGCAAAAAGAATTAGTGAACAATTTAAAATTCCTTTCTTAGGTGAAATTCCACTAAACTCTGGAATAATGTCCGGCTCTGATTTAGGTAAACCAATAATGATAACAAATCCTGATTCCCCTAGTGCCCAAGCATTTCGCTCTACTGCAAAAAATGTTGCAGCACAGTGTAGTATTCTTGCAGCAAAATTACAAGATGAAATGGCATCTGAGAATTCAGGTAAAGACTCTGCAGAAACTAACAAAGACTTGCAAAAATAATTAACCCTGATTACTGTGAAATTACCCGATTCCCTTAGAGATCAACTGAAAATCCCCCTGGGCGACTTGATTCCTGAAAATCAAGTAAACAAGTCCAACATACTAAAACACATACTAAAAAATTCGTATGTTATCACAGTAGGTGATAAAACATCTGAAAAGATGATTAATTTTGGATTAATTCCATCATTGCAAATAATCGATAATCAAGAAAAAAGAGTAGAGCGCATACCTGTAAAATGTGATGTATCCACAGAACTTGTTTGTGATAACCCTGCAGCAGAGATAACTCCTCAAAGTATCCATGCAATAAAAAAAGCATTTGTTTCAAAAACACCTGTCCGACTTGTAGTTAATGGCGAAGAAGATCTTCTAGTAATTCCAGTGTGTATTCATGCTCCTAAAGATGCTATAGTTATGTATGGTCAACCAAACGAAGGATTAGTTATAGTCAAAATAACTCCAGAAATTAGAAATAAAACACAAAGATTACTTGATTCTATGGAATAATCAATTCTATGGATTGGGGGTATGATGAGACGGTGGCTGTATGATTCGTGATTACACTACAAAATATCTGACCCTATTATTTCATATTTGAAAATAAACTTTGATGATCTTTGTTTTTTAAAACGAGTTTTTTCATATTTTTAACCTATCTTTTTATAAATACTGATAATGGTAAGGGGGGTTTATTACACACGAAAATGGGTTTGAAAATATAGTATGAGACAAGTCACCAGTTTGTATATTGTTGTGGGTGTAATTATTGGATTTAGTATCGCATTTGTCGCCTTTATGGAATCTCCAAAAATCCAAACCAGCGACGCAACATCCTCTGATGTATTTCCAAAATTTGAAAATCAACACCCAAAAAAAATCTCGTACACTCTAATTGCAGAAGATGCGGAAATTGAAGTATCAAAAGGTGTAATGGCCAAAGTATGGACATATAATGGAACCATTCCCGCACCAACTTTGAGATTCACAGAAGGCGATGATGTTACAGTCAAATTTATAAATAAAACACCATATACACACACCATTCATTTTCATGGTACCCATGATTCTGCAAACGATGGAGTTTTTCCTCAAATAATGCCCGGTGAGGAATACACGTATCACTTTGTAGCTCAAGAAGCAGGACTGTTCATGTATCACTGTCATGCATTTCCAACTTCTCAACATGTTAGAATGGGAATGTTTGGAGCCATGATTATAGATCCTGCAATACGTCCAATGAATCCTGCAAGAGAATATTTCTTTACACTTAGTGAGTTTGATCCAAACAATGCGCTGGAATATTTTACAAAATATTATCCGATTAACGGATATGCCAATCAGTACATGGACGATAATTCAATCAAAGTTGTAAAAGGGGAATTAGTTAGATTCTATGTTATTGGAATTGGCGGTGTCCTACCCTCTCCATTTCATGTTCACAGTACAATTGCCAAAGTATATCCATCAGGAATTTTGTGGAATGAACCATATTTTGCTCAAACACATCTAATTGCAAATGGCGACACTGCAATAATTGAGGTAAAGTGGGATGAACCTGGAATGTACTTTATTCATGTACATGGAATACAAGAGGAACGTGGTTCCATGGCAACAGTTGAAGTGCTGGAAAATGACTCTCTACTTTTATCCAAACAAATCCCAAGTAACAACAAGGGAAGTTACTCTATGGTCCAATGGCAGGAAAACTTGATAAAATCATTGGAACATCCAGAAATTACCAACTATGACAATTTAGGTGAGTCTGCTATTATTGATGCTAAAAAAATCCAAACAAATAATGTATCTATTTCAGAAAATTCTTGGAATCCTGACGTTGTAGATTCGTATTTTCCTGCATCAATTGAAATCAATTCTGGTACCACTGTGACCTGGGTAAATAACGACACGGCGATCCACACTGTAACTGATGCTAAAAAAACATTTGACTCAAAATTTATACAAGCCGGAGGGTCTTGGCAATACACATTTGAAAAAGCAGGCGAATATGATTATCTTTGTACATTACATCCTTGGATGAAAGGAACTGTTAGCGTAATTGAAGAATCTTCTCACTCGATGAAATAGTGAACGAGCCTATTTATCTGCAATAATATTCGGGTATAAACATACGAAACATAATACACCAATCCTCATACAAGAATTGACATTTTAGAATAAACACAGACTTTATGACAAATAACTGTGAAGCTTGATCCTGAACTAAAATTACAAATATTGGAAAAAATTGGCATCTATTCAAACCGCTTCTCTATATCTGAACCTAAAATCATACTAACTACCAAAGAAGTATTGGATATGCCAAAAGAAATGACTGAAGGAAGGAGAACATCTGCATACAAGTACTATGGCGTGTCTTATCTCCAGCACAATCTTGTTTTTATTAATGTTAGAAAAATTCCCGACGAAAAGACTTTGGAAAATACTCTGGTTCATGAATTAATTCACATGCGATTTCCATATCTTGCACATGGTAAACGATTCAACAAACTAGTCCGACAAGGTTTACGAGGAAAAACGTTTTTGCCATATCAAAAAAGAAAATAATCCCTCATTGATTTATATTTCCTAGTCTCAGGCAAGCCAATTATAGTATGGATATTCCACAAATTCTGCCCATCGGGGCTGGTATTGCTTCTTTTATCGTTGCTATGATTATTGTCAGTTGGATTACAAAACAGCCTTCAGGCACTAAAGAGATGATGGAGATTTCAAA
>JAEMQG010000141.1 GCA_022758935.1 Candidatus Nitrosopumilus sp.
ACTGATGTGAATTATGCATGGCCAACTGCACGATGTGCAGTATTAGGTGCTGAAGCAGCTGTAAAAATTATGTATAGAAAGGAATTATCTAGCGCAGATGATCCTGAAGCTCTTAAAAAACAACTAATCAGTGAATTCTCAGAAAAATTTGAAAATCCTTACGTTGCAGCATCTCACGGTACTATTGATAATGTAATTGATCCCGCTGAAACAAGACCTATGCTCATCAAAGCATTAGAGATGCTTGCAAATAAAAGAGAAAAACAACTTCCAAGAAAACATGGAAATATCAATTTGTGATTAATATGATTGAGAAAGTTCTTATAGCAAATAGAGGAGAAATTGCTTTACGTGTAATTAAAACTTGCAAAGCACTTGGAATCAAAACTGTAGCAGTATATTCTGATGAAGATTACAATTCTTTACATGTAAAACAAGCAACAGAGGCATACCATATTGGTGAAGCAGCTCCTGCAAAATCTTATCTCAATCAAGAAAAAATTCTTGAAACAATATTGTCCTCTGGTGCAGATGCAATTCATCCCGGCTATGGTTTTCTTTCTGAAAATTCTGACTTTGCAAACAAATGTGAAAAAAATAGAATAAATTTTATTGGCCCATCTGCCGCATCCATGGATCTTTGTGGTGATAAGATGCAATGTAAATCCGCAATGCTCAAAGCAAAAGTTCCAACGGTACCAGGAAGCCCTGGTCTTGTAAAAGACGTTGAAGAGGCATTAAACATTGCAAACGACATATCTTACCCTGTATTATTAAAATCAGTTTTTGGTGGCGGTGGTCGTGGAATTAGATTAGTAAATAATGATAAAGAATTACGAGAAGGATTTGAAACAGTTACAAGCGAATCAATTTCTGCAGTTGGGAAATCTGCAATTATTGTTGAAAAATTTCTTCAAAAAACTAGACATATTGAATATCAAATGGCAAGAGACAAGCATGGAAATGCTGTTCATATTTTTGAAAGAGAATGCTCAATTCAAAGACGCAATCAAAAACTTATTGAGCAAACTCCATCACCCATAGTTGATCAAGAAACAAGAGATAGAATTGGTGAACTAGTCGTTAAAGCATCTCATGCAGTTGACTATACTAATCTAGGTACTGCAGAATTTCTTCGAGCAGATAATGGTGAATTTTATTTTATAGAAATTAATGCTAGATTGCAAGTAGAACATCCAATTACTGAATTTGTATCTGGGTTAGATCTTGTTAAACTACAAATTGATATTGCAAATGGTGAACCACTTCCATTCAAACAAAAAGATCTCAAAATGAATGGCTATGCTATTGAGTGTAGAATAAACGCTGAAGATACCTTCTTTGATTTTGCCCCTTCTACGGGTCCCGTGCCTGACGTAACTATTCCATCTGGACCAAGTGTTAGATGTGACACTTATCTTTATCCTGGATGTACAGTATCTCCATTTTATGATTCTCTGATGGCAAAACTTTGCACATGGGGCCAAACCTTCGAAGAATCTAGAACTCGAATGTTAAATGCACTAAATGATTTTTACATTCAAGGTGTTGAGACGTCAATACCACTTTACAAAACAATTCTAAACACTGAAGAGTACAAAAACGGACAGCTTACCACGGATTTTCTAAATCGTTATGGCATTATTGATAGATTAAAAGAAGATCTAAAAAAAGAAAAAATTGAAAAAAGTGAAATTGCTATAGCAGCTGCAATTATTTATTCTGAATACTTTAAGAGTCGTGTACAAAACACTTCTGATAATTCTAGTTGGAAAAATAAATTGAGTTGAAGATACATGGATTACAAAATAAATGATATTGAGAAAACATTTGATGGCGCGATTACCGAAAATCTTGGTAACAATGAATATGTAATCAAAATCAATAACATGGAACATCAAATAAAAATTCTAAAAATGGATTCTCGAGGAATTGAATTTATACTAGATCAAAAATATCACCGAGCAAAATATCTTGAAAATTCAATAAACGAAATGAATCTTATCATTGATAACTTACCACTTACACTTAACATGCATACTAGATTGGATGAAATCGTTTTCAAAAATTCTGGAAGTAAGGGTTCTTCTGATACACAATTAACACTGAAAAGTCAAATTCCTGGAAAAATTGTTTCTATTGCTGTTCAAGAAGGTGATTCTGTAAAGCAAGGTGATTTAGTTTGTACTATAGAGTCTATGAAAATGCAAGTCGCTGTAAAATCTCACAAAACTGGTTCCATTAAATCCATCAAAATTAAAATCGGTGGAACTGTAGCTAAAAATGATATTGTTGCAGAAATAGAATGAAAAATAAATTACTTTCTTTATTTTAGAAATTTTTTAATCTCTTCATAATTTGGTTCTTTTAATGGATTCTCAGATACCCATTTGTATCCAATCTTTCCATCTTCCATTACAATGAACACAGAACGTTTTGCAGCATTGTAATCTTTTATGTGTAATAGATGGGGCATTAAAACATCATAATCACGGATTGTTTTACTGTTATAATCTGCCAATACTGGAAAATTAAAGTGATGTTTTTGCGCAAATGCTTTGTTTGCAAATGGACCGTCATTACTTATTGCAACTACTTGGGCACCAAGATTTACGATCTCACTCCAAGAGTCTCTAAATGTGCACAATTCGCTCTCACAAACTGGAGAGCTTGCAGCAACAAAGAACGATAAAATGATTTTTTTGCCCTTAAACTCATCCATAGTCCTCATTTTTAGATCTATGTCTGGAAGTTCAAAGTTAGGAGCAATATCTCCAACATTTAGCGACATGATCGCATTAGGACGTTCTCCTATTAAGCACTTTATAAAAAAAATATTCTTGAATTTGAATTAAAAAAAGTGCATACCTTTTTATACAAAAACTTGGGTTCAAAGCTAAATTGGTCGGGGAATTAGCGGGCAACTATAGTACCGTGGTATTGATGTTTGGATTTGCAGTAGTAGCAATGGCCCCTGCACTCTTAATCTCTAGAATGATTTCTCCTAGGAAAAAAAGTAACCCTGTTAAATTTTTGCCAATGGAATGTGGACAAGTTCCATCAGGTGAAGGACGAACTCACTTTATGATGCAGTACTATGCTTACATTTTGATGTTCGTTGTTTTTGATGTTATGGCAATTTTCTTGTATGCATGGGGCAGTGCACTTTTAGAACTTCCAAAATCTGCTACTCTTCCAATTATTGGTTTTTTGGCAATTATGTTTGCTGCGATGGCTTTTGCATTGTATCAATCAGGGAGACGAACAATATGGTAGTCTTTTATACAAATCAAAATTATGAGAATGAGGGATTAAATTGCTAAAAGAACTGATAACGCCACAAAATGCAAATGTCTTTGTTGGAAAACTAGGAGATATCTTAGAAAAAGCAATTGATAAACCGTTAGGCTATGCAATCAATTGGGGGAGAATTTGGTCACTTTGGCCTGTGCATATTGAAACAGCGTGTTGTAGTGTTGAATTTGGTGCAGCATCTAGCCCAAGATATGATGTTGAAAGATTTGGAATAATCGAGGCATTCGGTTCCCTGAGACAATGTGATCTAATTGTAGTTCAAGGAACCATTACAAGAAAAATGGCACCGCGTCTACGTTTAGTTTATGATCAAATGCCAGAACCAAAATATGTTATTGCAATGGGAGCTTGTGCCATTACTGGCGGACTTTACTTTGATTCATACAACGTACTTCCAGGAATTGACGGAATTTTACCAGTAGATGTTTATGTTCCAGGTTGTCCACCCAGACCTGAAACTCTTATTCAAGGATGTATGTTGCTGCAAGAAAAAATCAAGAGAATGAAGGCTAGGAAGTTTGTATAATGAGTTCAGATTCTGACGAAGAACCAATTGAAACTACAACTGAAGAAAATCCTAAATCGACTAAAGTGAGCACAGTAGAAAAAGAACTAGAATTACCAAAATTTGAAAAAGGAATTGCAGATAAAATTGTTGAAAAATTTGGTACAAGAATTAAAGTGGCATTTGTAAAACCCGACAGAGTTAGAATTAATGTTAGCAGAGATGATGTGAAGGAAGTGGCCTCATTTCTTAGAGATGTATTAAATTTTGATCATGCCGAATCTGTATCTGGCGTAGATTATCCTCAAGATAAAGAAATCGAAGTAGTTTATCATTTAGGTTCATACACTGATTCTTCATTATCAAGACAAATTCTCGTTTTGGCAACCAGGGCACAAAGAGAAGAAAATCCAATTCCTGGAAATGACGCGACCAAACTCCCTAGTCTTAGAGAGATATTTTATAGTGTAGAATTTCATGAAAGAGAAATTTTTGAAATGTTTGGGGTTTACTTTCAGGGACATCCAGATAATAGACGATTACTTTTGCCAGAAGATTGGGCAGATTTACCCCCTCTAAGAAAGGACTTTGCAATTAAAGGAAGATGAAAATGAACACAGAATTACCACCGGGACTAGCACTTCAGAAAGTAGACGAGAGAATTATGACTCTCAATGTTGGGCCACAACATCCAGGTTCAGGACACATGAGAATTATTGTTCAAATTGATGGTGATTTTATTGTTGCATGTGATCCTGATCCTGGCTATGTTCACCGTGGTGAAGAAAAGATGGCTGAATACAGAAACTACATTACCAATATTCCACACTTAGAAAGACCAGTAATTCATGATTCTTGTAATATTTTATATCCTTATGTTTTGGGGGTTGAAGAACTTCTCGGCATTGAAGTACCAGAACGTGCAAAATACATCAGAGTTATTGCAGCTGAATTGAATAGATGTGTTTACACAATGTATTGGCTTGCAATCTATGGAATATTTTTAGGTCATTCAACAATGTTTATGTGGCCTGCAGGTGATCGTGAATTGTTAATTGATCTATTAGAAAAAATGACTGGAGCTAGAGTTACTCATGCTCATTTTGTTCCTGGTGGTGTGAGAAATGATTTGCCACCAAACTTTGAAGATGTTTGTTTAAGACAAGTAAATTATTTTGAAAAAAGAATTAAAGAATATGCAGCAGTTTTCTATGATAATCCAATTTTAATTGCAAGAACTGCTAATACTGGCGTTTTATCACGGGAGGACGCAATTAGATTAGGTACAACTGGTTCTGTTCTTCGTGCTAGTGGCGTAGACTATGATATTAGAAAAAAGGAACCATATGATGTCTATGAAGAATTAGATTTCCAAACCAATGTCCTTAAAGAAGGTGATTCATATGCACGGTCAAAAATTCCATGGCTTGATATGATGGAAAGTTGTAGAATTATTAGACATGCATTACAAAAAATGCCCAAGTCTGGTTCTGTACGAGTAAAATTAAAACCAAATCCAAAAGGTGGTGATGCTTCCGTTTACAAACGTGTAGAATCTGGAAGAGGTTCTTTGGGTTGTTACATTGTTTCAGATAAAAAACCTGAACCATATAGAGTAAAACTAAGCGTTCCCTCATTTAGAAATCTTATAGCATTACCATATCTTCTCAAAGGAGAAAAACTTGGAAACATGCCATCAGTATATTGGAGTCTTAACTATTGGCCAGTGGAGGCAGATAGATAAATGTCTGTTATTGCACCAAATTTCAAATTTAGCGAATTTGTAAAATCTATTTTAGACAATGCATTCTGGATACTTTTAATCTTTGTACTAATAGGGCTCCCAGCTGTTTTCATAATTTTATTCTATATTGAAATGCCTATAATTAACGGCGAACTACTTACCCCATTTCTTGCATTGACTTGGTTGGCAGATCCTTCTAGAACTCTTCCAATTTTAAAAGCATTCATGACTACTGATCTGTTTAAGATTGCAGCTTTTCCTGGATTTGGATTTGCAGCATTAATTGCAGCTGGAACAATATTTATAGAAAGAAAAATGTTAGCAAAACTACAGCTTAGAGTAGGTCCTTTCTACTGTGGAAAATTCGAAGGAATTTTACAATTAATGGGTGATGGGCTCAAGTTAATATCAAAAGAAATTATTATTCCTGAGAAAGCTGACAAACCAATTTTCTGGGCAGCACCTGTAATATTTGTCGCTACAGCTGAAGCATTTGTTGCATTAATTCATGTTGCCCCAGGTTTGGTAGTTGC
>JAEMQG010000193.1 GCA_022758935.1 Candidatus Nitrosopumilus sp.
GATTGCTCATTTTTCACATATTGGTTTTTCAACACAAAGATTTACCTTCAAATCCGTCTTAAAAAGAATTAGACGAGATTTAATCACGTATCAGTCAAGCTTTTTTGGGTATTTTTATGCGGTTGCAGGAAAAATACACACTTTTTAGATTACCCCTCGAAGTATCTGGACAATTTTTTCTCCAATTATGTTGGCTGCCAAAGATTGAGCCTCCTTTGTTTGGGCACCAATGTGGGGAGTGAGAATTACATTATCCAACTCTGCTAATTTATTACCTATTGCAGGTTCTTTCTCAAAAACATCAAGAGCTGCTCCTCCAAGTAAGCCATTTTTTAGTGCATCATAGAGTGCATCCTCATCAACGACTCCACCTCGTGAAGTGTTGATAATTTTTGCAGTCTTTTTCATTGTGGATATTTTTTGAGCATTAATCAGATGGTATGTAGAATCCAACAAGGGCACATGAATTGAAATATAATCAGAGCTTTGCAGCAAAGTGTCCAAATCAGCTTTCATCAATCCAACTTCTTTGGCAAATTCCTCATCAATTGGAATTACATCATAACCAATAATGTTCATGTTGAGTGCTCTTGCAAGTCGTCCCAATCTTTTTCCTATATTTCCCAATCCAATGATTCCAAGGTATTTTCCTCGAAGTTCCGTTCCTTTCAATTCATTTTTTAGCCATTGTCCGTTTCTAATTGATCTGTCGCCTCTTGCAGTTTGTCTAGCTAAAGATAGCATTAGTCCTAAAACCAATTCAGCCACTGCGTTCATTGCCCCCTCTACTGCATTAATTACGCGAATGTTTCTTGCTTTAGCAGCATCTTGATCAACATTGTCAAGACCGACTCCAACTCGCGCGATAATTTTGCACTTGTCTGCTTTATCAATCATCTCTTTTGTAATGGTGGTCCTGCTTCTAACAATTACAATATTAAAGTTGGAAATTCTCTCTTTAATTTGCTCAGGAGTAATTTTTGGCTCGTATGAAACGCTCAGACCGTTATCTTGTAATATTTTATTTAAAATGGGATCTACTTCATCACATATCAAAACAGAATCATCAAATCCCATATTATCAAGAAAAAATCTATGGAATATAATTCATTAAAATTAGAAAAATAGAAAAAGTAGGGTATTACTACCTAAATTTTTGGTAGTTTTGGTACAACTTCCCATAAAGGAATTGCGCCGTTGGCTATTTTCTCAGAAGCGACTTCATCAGTGTACAGACCATGAACATTTAGTGCCGGATGTGCAATACTGTTCATTCCCATTGGTGGGACAGCATTACTTGGGTTGCCTAATGCATATGCATATGATGGCACTGGTGCTGGAATAACTCCCGCAGCGACCAATCTTGGATTCAATCCAAATGGATCACCTGCTACAAATACTGTAGCTGCGCCAGTGTAAATTGCTGCATAGTCATGATTAACTGCTGCATATGCACCTGGTTCATCAAATACCAAATCTACAATCATTCCTTGTGAGCCACCAACCAACCATGTTTCGGTTGCGCCGGATTGTACTCTGTTACCTTGAGTAACTCTATCCAAGATTTCTCCAACTATATGGAAAAATACTGGTTCGTTACCTTGGTTTTCAACAAAGAGTCGTACATGTTGATTATTTTCAACATATAGAAGTTGTGATTGGTATTGCTTTAGTTCAAGTCCGTTCCATGGTTGTGCAACAAAAATATTCTTGGTTGCATCGCCTTTAACGAGCAAGTTGTGAACCATGTTTGGTACATAACCGAATTGCATTCCGTTAACAACTGTTGCAGTGTTGTGATGTTGGAACATTGCTCCTGCATCATAATTGCCTTCAGGTGTAAGGTACAATTGGTTGTATTGGAGTTGGAACTCTAATGCATCTGCATCGTAGAATTGTCTGTCTAGAGATACTTTGCCGTTACTAACTGCTGTTTACTCTACCATTAGTTTGTTGTATCCATTGAGTGGGTCAACAATTGCAATTCCGTACATGCCGGAAAGTACGTGTTGATCCATACCAATGAGTTTTACACCAGAACAATGGTATTTGAAAATACCAGCTGATTGAGCAATGTAGCAGTAAGTCTTTGATTCACCAGGATTGATGGATTCAAAGTTTCCTGCACCCATTTGTGATGCATGCATGTCGTTACCGTGACCAGTAACTTCGTCCGCTGGAAGTGTTAGTGTCATTTTGACGACATCACCTTGCGTAACTCTTAGTGTTGGTCCTGGGACTTGTCCACTAAAGGTCATTGCATTGTAAGTCTTGCCTCCCATGATTGGAAGTGTAACACTTTGACCAGTGACATTAAACTCTACGACTTTTCGTCCAGAGTCTGACAATGCACCACAATCGGTATCTGCGAATGCTTCAGGCATTACAAGCTGTAAACCGCCCATTTGGTGGATTTGTTCAATTGCATTGACATCCATTTTTGAGACATCAAGTGATTGTCCACGAATTTGGGTTTGTGTGTATGTGCTTCCGAATAGCGTTGCTCCCAATACAGCTACTGCTGCAATGGTAAAGAGCATACTAATTCGCTTATTCATTAGTCACCGTGATTAACGAATCCTATATAATAATTCCCATTATTGGCATATTTGAGTTTACAAAAATATCTGAAAAAGAATGAATAGTGGGAAATTAGGAGTAAGATCAACTTGGAATTTAGATTAGATGAAGATTCACTTGGTAAAGTTAAGATTCCATCAGAGGCATATTATGGAGCATTCACTGGAAGGGCAATTCATCAGTATCATGTGACAGGTACCAAGTCACATACAAATTTGATAAAGTCATTTGTCATGATTAAACGATCTGCAGCAATAGCAAATATGAAGACGGGTGCAATTGACGCAAAACGTGGAAACGCAATAGTTGCAGCATGTGATAAAATATTGTCTGGAAAACACATGGATCAATTTGTAGTTGATATGATAAACTCTGGTGCAGGAACTGCATTTAATATGAATTCAAATGAAGTAATTGCAAATGTGGCGCTAGAGATATTACACAAAAAGAAAGGAGAGTACCAACATCTTCATCCAAATGATCATGTAAACATGTCACAGTCAAGTAACGACACATATCCGACGGCAATGCATGTTGCAATTCTTATGAATCTCAAAGAAGTAATTCCGGCAATTGGTATACTAGTAAAATCCTTAACACAAAAAGCAAAACAATTTTCATCTTATAAAAAAATTGGAAGAACTCATTTAATGGATGCACTTCCAGTGACGCTGGGAAGTGAATTTGCAGCTTATGCCACATCCATCATAAAAGCACGAAATGCAATAATTTTAGCTCAGAAGGAATTACAAAATGTTTCATTAGGAGGAACTGCAGTTGGTTCGGGAGCAAATACGCCCAAAGGATATAGAAAAATTGCAATAATTGAACTTGCAAAGATTTCAAAAATTTCACTCAAACCAGAAACAAATATGCAGTATTCATTGCAAAGTAAATTTCCAGTAGCAAACGTATCCGGTGCATTACGTAACCTGGCACTTGAAATTGGCAAACTTGCAAATGACATTAGATTAATGGCATCCGGTCCAATCGCGGGACTAGCAGAACTTGGGATACCAGCGGTTCATGCGGGGTCATCCATCATGCCAGGTAAAGTAAATCCGTCATTGGCGGAATGTATGAACATGATATGTTTTAACATTATAGGAAATGATACCGCAGTATCCTATGCAGCTCAAAGTGGACAATTTGAGTTAAATGTAATGTTGCCAGGTATGTTAAAGTGTGTTCTAGAGTCTACAGATATGCTGAAAAATTTTGTTCCAATATTTTCTGCAAATCTAATAGATGGATTGACTGCAAATAAAGAAACACTTCGAAAAAACATTGAAAATAGTCCAGTTATTGTAACTTTGCTTACGCCAAAAATAGGATATATTAAATCTGCAGAATTGTTCAAAGAATCCCTAAAGACTGGAAAAACTATTCGAGAGTTGGTCGTATCAAAAAATTTGATGAGTAATAAAGAAATCGATACGTTGTTTGGATAAATCATGGCAAAGATTTTCGTAGAAGCTTATGGGTGTTCTGCTAGTTTTGCAGATTCGGAGATGATCTCAGGATTAATTTTAAACGGAGGACACACCATTGTTGATAATGCTTCAAAATCAGATTTGAATATTGTTGTCACATGTTCTGTCAAAGACTCAACTGCAAACAAAATGATGCACAGAATAAGATCATTAAAGTCAAAACCTCTTGTTGTTGCAGGTTGTCTTCCAAAAGCTGAGAGAAACACTGTAGAAAGAATCACAGAGAAGGCAAGTTTGCTTGGACCTAATTCATTAGGAAAGACATTACAGGTAATAGAGTCAACGCTGAAAGGAACAAGATTTGTTGCACTTGAAGATTCCGATCTTTCAAAAGTAGGATTGCCAAAAGTAAGATTGAACCCAGTAATAGGAATTGTAGAGATATCTAGCGGATGCATGAGTGAATGCACATTTTGTCAGACTAAATTATCAAAAGGAGACCTTACAAGTTATAGAATGGGAGACATTGTACGACAAGTTGAAACTGAAATCAGTGAAGGATGTAAAGAGATTTGGCTAACATCTACAGATAACGGGTGCTATGGTTTTGATATAAATACAGATTTACCATCTTTAGTGAAGGCCGTATCAGAGATTCGACATGATTTCATGATACGTGTGGGTATGATGAATCCCATGTACATGCCTAGGATTAAAGATGCATTGATAAAATCTTTTGATAGTGAAAAAGTCTATAAATTTCTGCACATACCAGTCCAAAGCGGCAGTAACAGAGTATTACATGATATGAAAAGAGGCCACACAGTAGAAACTTTTAGAGATATTGTTGGTAAAGTCAAAAAACGATTTTCGAATTTTACAATTTCAACAGATGTCATCGTAGGTTTTCCGTCAGAGACAAAGGAAGACTTTGAAAAAACAGTGGATCTGATAAGCGAAACACATCCAGACATTGTGAATCTTTCAAAATATAGTGCTAGACCAGGCACAGAAGCTGCAAGATGGAATCAAATTGATGCAGTAGAGGTAAAAAAGAGAAGTAAAATCGTCTTCGATTTGATAAATAAAATATCATTGGAAAATAATCAAAAATGGATCGGATGGAAAGGCAAGGTATTGTTTGATGAGGAAACAAACGAGGGCATTAAAGGAAGAAACTATGCATACAAGTCGGTATTTGTAAGAGAGAATGTCAAAATTGGTCAAACTCACATTGTGGAAATTGTTGATGCATCTATACACAGCATTATTGGAAAGATCGCAAGCTAAATTTTTTAGATCGAAGATTTGATTAAAATAACGTAAGAAGGTTTTTTATACAAATCATAGAATATGACTTGAAATGAATTTTCAAATTAAAGAACCAATTTTAGTCATAGGATTGGGCGGAGTAGGCTCAAAATTAGCACTTAGAGCCAAAGAGTCTCTAAATTCAGATTGCCTAATAATTAGCAATGATCAGAAAGACATTCATTCAGATTGCAGTTCTATCAAGGTCTCTACAGGTTCAATTATCAATCCATCGGTTCAATTAATCAGAGGTTCAACATATGTAGTTGCAGACCAAATAAAATCAAAGATCTCAAATTATGCTACGATTGTTCTTATGGCAAATTTGGCAGGCAAAGCCGGTGCTGCAATATCACCAGTAGTTTCAGAAATTTGCAGAGAATCAGAAAAGGGCCTTATTTCATTCGCCATTATGCCATTCAAATATGAAAAAGACCGAATTTTTAATTCGGGTGTTTCACTAAAAAGAATAAAAATGAATTCAGAGTGCACCATTGTTTTGGATAATGATTCACTTTTAGAAAGCAATCCAGATTTAAATCCAAATACATGTTATGGAATTGCAAATAATGCGATAATGCATGTAGTTTGTTCCCTAGGTTCTTCAGAAATATCAACTCAAACAAATATTCTAACTACCAGCAAGGATGAGCAAAGCTTAGAAGAATCATTAAGAGATTCACTCAAAATGCTCTACGACGATGCACCAGCAGGTGCAGTAAAACGCTCAATGCTTTACATTGTTGGAGGAAGCAACATTCCTGTCGGCATTCTTAATTCAATTACAAATCTGAGCAGTGGAATATTAGGTGAAAGTAATTATCAAGTGAATTCATCGTATTCTGAAGAATCTAAGGTAGTAATCCTATCTTCAATTCAAGGAACAACAAAATTCGATAAATACGATCCACTAGGAATGATTCCAAAAGAGAACACACTTGATTGGGCACAACCAGATTGCAGTATTGATTGTAAACTGGAATTATATCAATTAGAGTAAACTAGATTCATACTAATACCAAAAATAGTGTTTTTTATTTAGATTTTTTCTTTACGCCTTTAGATACTTCTTTCTTTACTTCTTTCTTTACTTCTTTCTTTACTTCTTTCTTTACTTCTTTAGATACGTCCTTTTCTACTTTGGCTGCATCCTTTTCTACTTTGGCTGCATCCTTTTCTACTTTGGATGCATCCTTTTCTACTTTGGATGCATCCTTTTCTACTTTGGCTGCATAGTATTCTACTTATGCTGC
>JAEMQG010000031.1 GCA_022758935.1 Candidatus Nitrosopumilus sp.
AGGACAGAACATTATACCGAGTATGTTACTGTTACAAGAAATGGGCATAGTGTTAAAGAGCCTAGAACAAAAACGAAAACGGTAACGGATTGGCGACCAGCAAATGGAACAGATGCTGGGAGATTTTCAGTAGCTGCTTATGCAGGAAAAAAGTTAAATGAATCAGGATTACATCCTGCAGATATAGTAAAGTTTACAGCTACAAAAGGGGAAATGACAGATTTTAATCCATCGTTTTTACAAGGAGTTGAAACAGAAAATTTTACTATATCTGAATCAAGTTCATTTGCATCTCTAAAAAATGAGATTAATTCAGTTATTGAACGTAGTGTAAAAAGTCATGGACAAGGTGACCGTCAAAAAGATTGGCATTGGAGTGCCACAATGGCACATTCAAGCAAGACTGTTTATGTGCCAATATGTCACGCCGTTTTTGATTATAAAGGTGCTGAATATCAAGTATGGATAGATGGAATTGGTACCAATGAAATTCGAGCTGATGCATTGCCTGAAGATAAAGAAAAAAAACAAGAAGTCATTAAAGGGTTTATCCCGATGGCAGTTGGTATGGCAGGATTGCTTGCAACTTCTTATTTTTGGGAATTTACTTGGGCAGCCTTTGGATGGGTTGCAGCCGTTGGTGGATATGGGTTCATGCGAAGAAATGCTCTGATTGGGTATTCAAAGAAAATTCGAGAATCATTATTGACACAAATGAAAGCATCTTCCATCACTATGAATAATTTAAGTGATGAAGATCGTAGTAAATATGCAAAGGCTTTTCAACATCCAGAAAAACCATTCTTTGCAAAAATCCATCGTGATAAAATTGTACTTCCAATTTTGTCGTCACTTGCATTAATTGGAGTAAGTGTTTCTGATTACAATGCGTATGAAAATACAATATTGGCTTCATCTACAGAGATGGCAGCATCAGCAGCTGAAGTATCAGAGGCACCTGTAGCTGAATCACCAACGGTAGAGATGGCAGCACCAGCAGCTACACCGGTGGTTGAACCTACTACTGAAGCAACAAATGAAATGCAAAATAGCGGTAATTTTGATTCTTCTATTGCAAAGTTAAGTGATGGTGAATATCTTGAAATTAAAAAGATGAGTCCTGAATATAGTTCAGCAGATGCGGAACTTGGAAAAACATTTTCTATGGTACGCAAAAAGTTATCACCAGAGCAAAAAGAGCAATTGAAATTAGACGAAATGAATTGGATTGAATCTAGAGATCAACAATTACAGGGAATTGGTAAAAAGGGATCTCAAGAGTATATAAACTCTTTAATTCAATTAACGCAAGAGAGAACGCAGTTTTTGAAAAATTATCAACCTTAATGATATTGAAAAGTCTTTTAGTTTTAGTGCTGATACAAAATTTGTTTGGCTTTAATCTTGTTTTGGATATAGGACATACACCTTCCAAAACAGGTGCCAAAAGTTTTACTTGTGAGCAAGAATATTCTTATAATAGAAATCTATCGCTTTATTTACTGTCATCTCTCAAAAATATAAATAACATCAATACAAGTTTAAGTAGTGAATACGATAGACAAAATATCACTTTTGAAGAACGTTATCAATCTAGTATTGGTAAAAATTTATTTCTATCTATCCATCATGATTCTGTACAAGAGCAATATTTACATTTTAATGCAAATGGGTGTCCAAGCTCTGATCATGCTTCAGGCTTTTCTATGTTTATTTCTCGAAAAAACCCAGATTTTCTACAATCATTATCCTATGCAAAGAAGTTGGGACAAGCATTGGTTGGTGAAGGGCTTCACCCGTCTTTACATCATTCTGAAAAGATTGAAGGTGAAAACAGAGAGTTATTAGATAAAAAATTAGGGATTTATATCTTTGATGATTTAAAAGTATTGAAGAATGCAAAATGTCCAGCTATCTTGTTAGAGGCAGGAGTTATAGTTAATCCATCAGATGAAGAACTGGTTAAAAGTGATAATTTTAAAGAAAAAATCACTAATGCGATCAAAAAAATAAGTGAATAAATAAAGATATCAAACTAAAAAAAGGGAAATAATGAGCTATAAAAGCACTACCTTCAAAAAAGTGATAGATGCAATCAATGGTCGTAAAATGCTATTGCCAGCAATTCAAAGAAGATTTGTTTGGAATCATGACCAAATAGAAAAACTTTTTGATTCAATTATGAGAGATTATCCCATTGGAAGTTTTTTATTTTGGAAAGTGCATCCAGATGCAGTCAATAATTATGCTTTTTATGAATTCATGAGGGATTATCATCAAAGAGACCACCAATTTAATTCATTGGCTCCAAAAGGATTCACGCCTGATGAATCAATCATAGGGGTTTTAGATGGGCAACAACGATTAAGCTCTATTTATATTGGTCTGACGGGTAGCTATTCATATAAACTTCCTTATTATGGATATAACAATGACAAAGCTTACCCAAAAAGAAGACTTTGCTTAAATTTGTTATATCAACCACAGGAAGAGTCATCGATTCATTTTCAATTCAAATTCTTAACCGAAGGCGAAGAAGCTGAATGTTTAGAAAACCAATATTGGTTTCCTGTTTCAGATATGCTGGATTGGAAAGAAGCTGAATATAATGATGAATGGTTTGATTCAGCTACTCAAGAATTACAAAAATCTGAGGAAGATGGCGAGTTCCCAAATAATATAATTACAAGTATGAATTCTCAAAAAACAGTAATTAAGAAGACTTTGGCAAAATTGTTTAACAAACTTCACACAAATGAAGTTTTGAATTATTTCGAGGTTGAGAACGATAATATTGATGCTGTTCTGGAAATTTTTGTACGAGTCAATAGTGGAGGAAAAATTTTATCCAAAAGTGACCTGCTCTTTTCTACAATCGTTGCTCATTGGAATGATGGTCGGGACAAGATGGAAGATTTGCTCAAATCTCTAAATCAAAAAGGATTTTCTTTTGATTCCGATTTTATTGTCAGAGCTTGTCAAATGCTCGCACTTGATAACACACCTTTAAAACTAGAAGTTAAAAACTTTACCCAAGAGAATGTTTTATCTGTTAAAAATAATTGGGAAAAAATAGAAACTAGCCTTAATGCTGCTATTGATTGGCTTGTAGAATTTGGATATAGTCGAGATACTTTGTCATCTCAAAATGCAGTTCTTCCAATAGCCCTATTTATATTTAATGGCGGAGATAAAAGGAATAAAAATGAGTGGAGACGTTATTTGTCTCATGCTTTGATAAAAAATCTTTTTAGTTCCCATAATGAGCGTTTCTTGGATGAATTGAGAAAAGAGTTAAAAAACAAAAAGTCATTTAATTTTGATGATTGGCTGGATAAAAGTTTTACAAGCGATAAAAAATTTGCAATAAACGATGATGATATAGAAAATATGCTTGAAACCAAAAAAGGAAGAGGAGCATTTGTAGTCTTATCCTTTCTGTATAACTTTCAACATAATCAAATTAGCATTGATTTAGACCACATTCATCCGGATAGCTCTTTCACTAACGCAAAGTTAAAAAAACTTGGTTTGCCAGAAACATCAATTTTAGAATGGCAAGACAAAAAAGACAAATTGCCTAATTTGCAAATGATGGAAAGCTCTAAAAATAGAAGTAAAAATGCAGACGCTCTTAAAAAATGGGTAGATAACACATATCCAAATCAAAACGAAAAGCTTAGATTTTTAGAAGCCAACTATTACCCCGTTTCTGCCGATTTGGAATTTCAAAATTTTGAGACTTTTTTTGAAGAGCGTAAAAAAAATCTTCGTAATAAATTGAAAGAAATCTTTAGCGTCAAATAATGCTTTTTGCACTATCATCCACAACTTTTTTTGTCTCCAGTCATTTAGAATTTAATGGGGCAAAATTACCCCAAATACTCATAAATATCGACATCCTCCTCAAAATACCGTCCGTCATAAGAAAGTTCTCTCCCTATCTTTTCATAATCGATAGCGTTGGCAAGGATTGGAGGTAAGTCTTTTAGGTTATAGAATCCATCAATGAAGTCATAAGCGACATCTTCCATCGTTGAATTTTCGTGAATAATCACATCCTCATATTTTTCGAGTGCTTCTGTAAAATCTTTGACCAAACCGTTACGGAGTAAAAAGCTAACCATCTTTAATTCGTGGTCGTTCAGTCCATCGGCTTGTTCTGCAATTTCATTGAGTTTAAAAGGGTTGTCAAATTCTCCGATTTCCAAGTAATCACACTCAAAATCAGTCAAGAATATCTCATCGTGATTGTCATCTTCACAGGCTTCTGCACCAATAGATAAAATCTCATCGATTTTTGCTTTCAAATCATCCTCACCTATTGGTAGGGATACCCACTCTCCTACAAGATGACCATTGTTGTATGCCGCTAAGTCAGTGATATAAATTTCCATTGTATTTCCTTCTTTAAAAAA
>JAEMQG010000094.1 GCA_022758935.1 Candidatus Nitrosopumilus sp.
TAGGTACTGGAATCGCTCTGATTGGATACGGTATAGGCAGTGAGTTATCTAATTTGGGAATAATTGGTATTTAGTTACTAATATTGTATTTAGCCGACACTGATCATTACTATGAATAATTTCTACGTTATTGTTATATTCAAAAATCACTCTTCATCAAATATGAAATCATGGAAATGTTATAGATGTGACCTTACATTCAAGCAAGAACTGCATGCCCACATACATCAGGATATTACAAATCACCCCTTTAACCAGATTGGAGTTTAGACTGGCATTTTTCAACAACGTGTACTTTTTGATGTATTGTAGTGGTTTGATATGAGATGTCAATTTTTATAAAAAATATAGTTTTTGGTTCAAAACATAGATCAGAAGATTATCTTTGATTTGTATAGGATAATTAATATACAAACAGTTTCACATAAATAAAATGCTC
This sequence comes from Candidatus Nitrosopumilus sp., assembly GCA_022758935.1. GTDB lineage: Archaea > Thermoproteota > Nitrososphaeria > Nitrososphaerales > Nitrosopumilaceae > Nitrosarchaeum. The sequence goes on from JAEMQG010000094.1 coordinate 440, forward strand.
AAGATTGTATTGCTAGTTTTAGTTGCAATATCCATTCCAATCTCTGCATTTGCAGAGCCAATGATCGAGTTGAGTACTTCTCAAACTGAAATACAACCTTTAGATTCTGTATTGGTTATTGGTAAGATAACTGGTGTGTCTATTTTCAAACCCGTTACCCTGACAGTTATTTCTCCTGATGGAGAAGTTGCCTATGCCCCAGAATTACCATTTGATAATGATGGTGTGTTCAAACGATTGATTCATCCAACACTTCCAAGTTTCAAGGATGGCATATACACGGTAATTGCAAGTCATGAAGATACAGAAAAAACTGCACAAATACAATTTAGAGTAATTGGCTCAACTGTTCCTCCAATTAAATCTCCAGAACCTGAAATAATTCCCCCGAAACCAAATACCATAACTCTTTCAACTGAAACTACGTTTGGTGAGAATAAAATTATTGTATCTGGAAGTACAATCAGTTCTGTAACAGACATTACATTTATCGTAACTTCACCTAATGGAAACTTGATTTCAATTGCACAAGTTACACCAGATACAAAAGGTAAATTTTCAACAGAAATCATATCTGGAGGACCAATGTGGAAAGAAGATGGATTTTACACTATTACTGCAAATCAGGGTCTTTCATCAGAGCATAAACAGTCTGTGCAAGTTGAGATAAGCAATGGTGTAGTTGTGCCAGAATTTGGACAAATTGCAGTAATGATTCTAGCTGTGGCAATAATGTCTATAATTGCAATCTCTTCAAAGTCACGAATCAGTATTATTCCAAGATGCTAGATTATAATTAATTTTTTATTACTTTAGTTTTTATTTACGCTATAATTATTTTACATGCTTTAGATTTTTATCCAGAAAAAACTAGAGACATTGTTATTTTAGACAATTCTATGAGACAATCTATATTTTAAATAAATTCTAAACATTACTAGTGACGACAATATTATGCTAACTGCTATTGTAAATGCTGCAGAATAACTTATGGCATTTGAAACATAGCCTGCAGTTAGTGCTCCTAAAAATATTCCTATCCCTGTCATGAAACTATTCACCCCAAGATATGTTCCTTCGAAACCTTTGGGAATTGCTTTGAAAATAATTATTGAATTTGAAACACTGAAAATAGAAAATGCTGAAACCATTAAACATGATGAAATCACTGCCATCAAAAGTGAATTAATTCCTATCATACTTGGAATTAATGATGCAGCTATTATGATTCCTAACACTCTTGGTAAATACGATATTTGTGTTGCACGTTCCTCTGTGATCATTGAAATCAGGCGTGGAACAAAGAAAAATATTGTAAGTAATACCATTGTCTGAATCATATATACTAGAAAAACTTCTGAATTTGTAAAATCAAATTTTTTTAGAAATGGTATAAATGCTGTAAAGAAAATATTGCTTCCAAAATAAAATAAGAAATTTGTAAGAAAAAGTATCCCTATTTCATGAGACATTTTTCTTTGGAAAATTGATATAATTGGTTTAAAATCATGTGGATGAGGAATTTTTGTAAAGATGAACTGAAAATTCAGTCTGGTGTGATCGAAAATATGTCTTATTCCATGTATTGAATGCACTATTGTGTGCCTTTCTATGGTGCTTTTACTACCTACGCCAATACTTAGACCTATTGCAGTTGCACTTACAATTGCGCAAAAAAGGAAGTATGGTCTAAGATCAAAAAATACGTCCCAAATAGAACCCACTAAAAATGCGGTCAAACTTCCAAAACTAGTTATGATTGAAATTTGTGTAAATAGTCTGCTCCATTGATTGTTTGACACTGATTCCATTACTAGAATTTGTGTCACTGGGTTTTTTCCAATAATGAAAAATCCTGCAATTGATGAAATTACAAAAACTAAATTCAAATTATCTGTAAAGAATAATCCCACACTGCAAATCGTAATTGCTGAAAAACAAATAAACAATATCGCCCTCTTTACATGATATTTGTCAATAACTTTCCCCCAAAAAATTGCACCAATTGCTGATAGTGCATAATGAAATCCTACCACAATACCAACATTTACTACATTACCCCCAAGAAAAAGAACATACAATGGTATGACAATATGCAACCCCTCTGCTGTTATGCTGGCTGGTAAGACAAAAAACATCCATTTTCTACTTGTTTTCAATCTGTTGTCGTAATCCTCTTTGGATAATATTTTGATAACTTATCTAAAGTCAATATTTGGATGTATTGACTTGACTTCAAAAAGATACTGTGGCTTGAAGATTTGACATATTAACAAAAAGAATTGATTGTTTGTTCCCTTATCATATTGACAAATGAAAATTTGTACGTAAAAGTATATTTTATACCTAAATTAGCAGACTGATTTCTATTACTCAATAATGACAATAGTGTAGTATTTGACTATACAAAATTTGACTAGATTTTATTCTTTATTTGGTATCTTTTTCATTAAAAAGAAATAGAACACTTACTAGACTTACTATCATTACTTTATTCCTATAATGAGTTAAGTGTCTTATTTTGTATCATTACCATTCTTACCATTGTTCTAACAAAATATCTCTCAATTCCTCATTTACGATGGTATGGTCTACCCTATCATGACTGAACAAGAATGAAAACTATCTTCTAATGAGCAAATTATTGGTAAATTAATGCTTAGAATGTATACTTTCAAGTTAGGAAAATAGAATGATTGGATAAGTTAATGCGTAGAAGTTAGGTTATGCAATAATAATACTAATTTACGAACAAAAAGAGTTTAGAATCTAATCTTTAGATTCTTCATACTTTTCATCGGCTTCATAATTTTCTTTAAGATCAAGCTCATGTTGTTCTTCTCTCATCTCTTCTTGCTCAGATGCCTTATTTTCAGAATCAGTTGATTTCTCTCTATTTTTTTTGAATTTATCTAATAATCCCATAATTTTGTATTCTTTGTATTCACTTAAGGATTTAGGGAGAGTTTAGAAAAAAGAAAAGAGTTTATCCTGTGCATGATGTAAAATCAAATGTACATTGATCACTACAAGCCAATGTTCCACCTTGGAAAGTAAAAGTTGAACATTCAGAACCACCCAAGTCTATACCATCACATTGTTCAGTTCCATCTATAACGCCATTACCACATGATGATGTACAAACTGATGGCACTCCTACACAAGAATAATTTGATTCTGTTTGACAAGTGCTACTACAACCATCTCCACTTAGTGCATCTCCATCATCACAAGTTTCAGATCCTGTAATTACTCCATCACCACATATTGGTGCTGATGCTCCATCACAAACATATTTTGTGTCGTCAACTTCTCCTGCTTCTAAAGTTCCATTATTGTTATCATCAACGCCAGTTTCTATTTTGACTCCACCATCAGGACAGTTTGCTCCTGCAGATTCGTCAGTTAACTTTGTCAAACTAGATTTTCCAGCAATATTCCAATCAAGAGCAGTCTCACCAGATTTGCATGATGTTGTAGCAGGAACAATTTTTATACTTCCAGTCTTGGCGACACATGAATGAATTAGAGTTATGTCTCCCCCATGAGCAAATACTATAGCACCTGTAGTTATAGAACCTCCAACGAATGCTGTAATGATAAATAGGATAGCTAAAGTTTTATTCACTGTATTTCAAAGTCATCACAATATTTAACCATGATCTACAAATTGTGTTACAAAAAAGATCGCAGTATTTTAAAGTAGATAAAATTTCCTAAATAATTAAAATAATACTAAATTAAGAGAATGATCTTATATGGAAATTACAACAAAATCTTAGTGATACAATGATACTTATATTCATGCAAGTAATTACTTTGTAATATACTATGATAAGTAAAATTATGTTAGTATTTGCAGTCACATTTGTACTGGCATTTTCATATATAGAAGCAGACGCTGCA
>JAEMQG010000144.1 GCA_022758935.1 Candidatus Nitrosopumilus sp.
AGTTTATCACGCAACTCTGTGGTTTCGGTTAACATATTGAACACCTCCAAACTCGCACCCACTATGCTTGTAGCCAATGAATTACTAAATAAATAAGGCCTGCTTCTTTGTCGTAATAATTCAATAATTTCTTTTTCTAAATCCATGCTAAATCTTAATACAATTAGAATAAAGCCCAAAGAAAAAAATTAGGGTAAGATCAAAAAGTTAGAAATTTAGTACTATTTTTTGCGAATTGTGCTTTGATATCTTTTTATGAATTTCCACATATGATTGCTCTTTGAATGTCAGGTTACACCGATAACATTTCCAGATTGTCACAGTCAGCACGTCTTCCATTGGTGAATTTATCTATTATAGTTCAGTATGTTTAAAAAAAACACACAGTATAATTCTTTTAAGATAAGAAAAAACTATCTAATATCAACGGCGCGCAAATACTCGCGACAACTCTAGATCTAGTACTTATTACTGGAATGAGTGCTCCAGCATTTGTAGGTTCACTAATGGTTCAAGGATCAGATTCAGGAACTACAGTTAGCACGATTCAACGAGGATGGAACAGTAGAAAAGAAGATGCCCGAAGAGGGATAAATCAGAAAATTAAATTCGAGCACTTGAAAAAGCAGTTAAAAATTAGATCAAAATCAAAAATATCTTAAATTTTCCAATACAACATCATGCTAAATTCTAAACTCTCTTTGATTTCATAACAAAATAATAATGTGATTAAGGGTGTTTCCAATGGTTTACATTCTCTAAGAAAATCTGACCATATTTTTTAGCAATTGTATATTCAGCGTCCCATGTTACCTTACCTTTCATCAATAACAGACTCACTTCATAAAAATAATTTTCCAGGGTTGGGGGGCTGATAGCTAGAAACTCTCCTCCACCATCCCCCGCACTGAATTTGTGAGCCATTCCTTTTGGAACTACCATAGTATCACCTGCAATTGCATCAACATCCTTGTTTCCAATTAGAAATTTGTAATTTCCCTTGAGTATATGAAAACTTTCAGTATTATTAGGGTGAATATGCAATGCGGGACCAACATTGGGTGGATGTACAAAGTGAATTATTGTATAAGAACCATCAGTTTCGGCAGTAGGCACTTTGACAGTCATCTTTGTTCCATGAAAATCTAGTGTTACATTTTTCATGAATTTATCGTGGACATATTAGTATTAAATCTAAAAGAATCTACCCAACTTTACCAAATATGCCACGTGAAATAAACATCTCCCACGGTGTCAATTTTCATGAATTATTCTGCAACATAAAATCTCAGACTCTTTTTACACATACAACCAGTAATGATCATTGAATCACTTTGAATTTGGAGTTTAATGCAATAATTTGTTTTATAATCTATTTTTGGTTTTATAAACTGGACTAAAATAACGCTAAATTATTTTACTATTAGTATCGAATCTTACCACATTTTCTACAGGATAATGTTCCATTGTGGGCATATTCATGGTTACAAGAATTAGGTTCTACCATCATGTATGAAATCCATAAAAAATACAATATTAAAGAAGTACAATGTAAACATTGAGTTAATATACAAAATCAATTCACAGAATAACAATATTAAAAACACCCGTGTTTTAAAATTGATAATAAATATTGAGTTTAAATAGACATGATTTTAAAAGGACAGTATGGGATTTTTCCATAACAAAAAAAATGATTGTATACAATGTGACACAAAGTTCAATAATCATGATGACTTGGTAAAGCATGTACGACATGAACATAAAAAAACGATTGTGATCTGTCAATACTGTAAAAAAGAATTCATTCATGAAAAAGATAGACTTCATCATGCCCGAGAGGAACACAAACACAAGTTAGATGAACGTTCACGAAAAGACTCGCATCCGGAAGACTATAAAACTCAAAGTAGAGTAGATGCATTTCGATCCAGATTTAGCGATAAACTCTAATACATTGTAAAAAAACAAAATGAACAGTAAATTTTGAGACATCACGATTGAATTGCAGATCTTATATTTTTGGGGTTAAAATAACAAAACATACAAAAACCGGATGACCAGTTTCTTAATGTGCAGACGAAGTTTATTTTTGTCACCGGCGGGGTTATGTCTGGACTGGGTAAAGGTGTGACCACATCATCTATTGCAAAGTTGTTACAATTAGCAGATCAAAAAGTATCTTGTATTAAAATAGATCCATATCTAAATTATGATGCCGGAACAATGAACCCCGTTGCTCATGGTGAGGTCTTTGTCACAGAAGATGGCGGTGAATGCGATATGGATATTGGCAACTATGAGCGATTTCTAAATCAAAATATTCCAAAAAGCCATAACATTACTACTGCACAAGTCTATTCAGCAGTAATTGAATCTGAAAGAAAGGGAGAGTATCTGGGAGAATGTGTACAAATTATCCCTCACATCACGGATGAAATAAAAAACAGAATTAGAAAGATTGCCGAAGATGAAAATTTGGATTTTTTGATTGTGGAATGCGGTGGCACAGTTGGAGATATTGAATCATTACCATTTTTAGAAGCTCTAAGACAGATGAGAGTTGAGGAGGGACCACAAAACGTAGTGTTTGTACATGTGACACTTGCGCCGTCATTGGATGTAGTGGGGGAGCAAAAAACAAAACCCACGCAACATAGTGCACAAGAATTAAGAAGAATTGGTATTCAACCAGATTTTTTAGCGGTTAGGTGTACGATGCCATTAGAAGAAAAAACAAAGATAAAAATTGCATTATTTACCAATGTTACTTCAAAAGACGTATTGTCTTGTCATGATGTAAAGTCCATTTTTCAAGTTCCGCAAATATTGTATGATCAGGGAATAATGGATTCATTGTTTACAAAATTTGGAAAAGTTGGAATGGTCAATGCATCAGCAAATTGGAATGAATGGAATAGAATTGTAGAGTCAATGAATAATCTTGAATACCCAAAAATAAAAATTGCGATGGTTGGAAAATATGTCACTCTTGCAGATAGTTATGTTAGTGTCAATCATGCCTTGAAACATGCAGGTGCAAAATTAGGAAAATCTATCGAGATCGATTGGATTGATTCTGAATCAATTAATGATTTTAATATTTTATCAAATTATGATGGAATTTTAGTTCCTGGTGGATTTGGAGCTAGAGGTTCCGAAGGAATTATAAAAACGGCAAATTATGCAAGAGAGAGAAACATACCATATCTTGGAATATGTTTTGGATTTCAATTAGCAGCAGTCTCATTTGGAAGAAATGTTTTGAATCTCAAGGATGCAAATTCGACTGAGATTGAACCAAATACTAAAAATCCAATTGTAGATTTACTCCCAGAACAAAAGGATGTGTTGGGCATGGGTGGATCATTAAGGCTAGGAGCAAACGATATCATGATAAAAACAAATACCATAACACACAAAATCTACAATGCAAATAAAATAAGTAAAAGACATAGACACAGATATGAGATCAACAAGCAATTCATTCCTGAATTTGAAAAACATGGGATGATATTTTCAGCTGAAAGCGACAATGGAAAACGTATGGAGGTATTAGAGATACCTGCACATAAATTCTATCTTGGAGTTCAATTTCATCCAGAATTTAATAGTAGACCGGGGTATCCTGAACAGGTATTTTATGCATTTGTGATCGCCACATCTCAGAAGTAAAAAAACTTTTTCAAAAAATAAATTGGTTATTTCAAAGGTGTAACAAAATAATGTTACAGATGATCATATTTTTAAGATAAAAAAAATGAAAAAAACATTGGCATTTTGTTTTGAATGTGGAAAGGAATATCAAAGAACAGTAAAAGGAGGTTGCTCTAATAATTGCTACGAGTTGGATCTTCAAAAAAGAGTAAAACGTGCATGTGACGAGGATACAACACATACCAAAAAAATGTCGTGAAATTCTTACAACTGAAAAATTCAATTATTCTATTTTGGTTATCTCGTAGATTTTCTGTCGCGCATCACGAATTGAAACTTTCTTTTTGACATAACCTTTTTTAAGTAAATTACTAAGTGCAAGTCTCACCGTCCTATCTGGAAGAAGAGTTTTATTCGCAAGATCTTTTTGTGTCAATGCACCCTCATATTCTAGCGTTTTGAGCAATAGTTTGGAACTAGGTGGCATACTGAGTAATTCCTCTGCAAGATGAACCTTCTTTGCAAGTGCAGATATCGCGGTAGAATCTTTTTTGAGTCTAATGATTTTTGCAGGCGGAAAAAACTGAGTACACTCAACCATGTTATTTACTTTGTATCTGTCAAGTCCATCAAGTACAACTTCACAGTGTAATCTAGCTGATATGTCACTAATTTGAATAGAACTTGTGTTTGATACAATTATTGGCCTCCTTGTAATATCTAAAGAGTTTACAGAAATTATTTCAAATACCCCTGAATTTTGAAATAACATCGGTCCTCCTGCAGACATTGAATATGCAGAAGAACCAATTGGAGTTGATACGATAATTCCATCACTGTTATCATGCCACACTTCTTCATCATTTACGCGTAATGAGTGCTCCATAAGCATTGCACTCTTGGATGAAAAAACTGCAACGTCATTCAATACAGGATATGCATTTTTCCCATCAATTTTAACAGCAATTCTTGGAACTTCCTCTATAGTATAATTTTGTTTTTTAAGAATTCTAACATAAGATGAAAACTCCTTAAGATCTACTTGTGCTAAAAATCCACTCGCCTCACCCTCACTTATTCCTAAAACAGGGAATATTGATTCAAAAGAACTATGAAAATAGTTTCTAACTCCTTTGTCTCCACCAAGCACTATGATACAATCAGCATGTTTTATTTTTGATTTTGCATTAATTAGAAATGATTCTATTTCGGCATAATCTAGAATTTTTTTTATTGTCTTTGCAGCATTATCCGTTGTCCCAGAACCATAAATTCCTATCCGCACAAAGAGATGAAACTTTCTGCATAATAAAAGGATAAAGTGCTAAATCGTCCTAAACTTTACAAGATTGTAAAAGTAAGAAGCATTACTCTCAATTGCACTTTTTTGTGGTATTTTTAGTAAACCTATCTGTTTTGAGTCAAGCGCAGCCTGGGCAGAACCGCCTGCAAAACATAAAGCCCAAAGAAAATCTTTTTCTTTTAACATAGTACAACAAAATGTTGAACAGAAAATATCACCTATTCCAGTAGAGTCGTAGACTTCTTTATTTGGTAGGTGTATGGAATAAATTTTATCTTTAACAAGTAGTGAGACTTCAGTTTTGTTGGTAAAAATTACATGCTCTACCCCTTTTTTCTGTAGTGCTATCATCATTTCATCATTGGATCCGCTAACAATTTGTTGAGACTCTTCTGGATTTACTTTGATTGCGTTTACATTTGACAAATCAAGATCAGTATTTTTTAAGAATATGTTATTTTCTGAATCGACATATCTCAAGAACCCTTGAGGATCAACTAGTGTAAAGATGGAATCCTTTTTTATTTTTTCAAATGTTTCTTGAGAAATTTCATGAAAGATTGGTGTAATCAAAGAACAATCTGCATTTATTGTAACATATTC
>JAEMQG010000204.1 GCA_022758935.1 Candidatus Nitrosopumilus sp.
CTCTTACTGCTCTCAACGTACACCATGCTTTGTCGTCTCTCAATATTTTGTATTCCAATAATGTACGCTCTATATCAAAACCACATGGCATTAGGATGATTATGTCTGGATCTGAAGATATGATCTCTTGAATATTTAGTTGCCTAGAATATTCTCCTGGACTGCTGATTAGATTTTTTCCTCCCGCATTTTCTATTATTTCTGGTATCCAATGACCTGCTGTAAAAAATGGCTCTATCCATTCTATTGCAAGAACTTTTAGATTTGTCACTGTGACTTGTTTCTTCACATTTTTTATCCGATTTTTAAGTGTCTCTATGATGATGCTTGCCTCATTTTCTTTTTCCAGAATTTTTCCAACTTCACTTACTGACTCTAAAATTTCTTGTAGATTGTGTGGATTCATTGAATAAATCATGGGTTTTTTCTGTAAAATCTGAATTGCTTTGTTAACGTGATTTGTATTTGCTGCACATACATCACATGTTTCCTGAGAAATAATAAGATCTGGATCTGCTTTTAAAAGATTCTGTGTGTTTAAAACAAAAACATCCATTCCCTCTTTTATTAATTGGCAAGTTTTGAAATCTATTTCTTTACAAGATAATTCTTCTGAATTAATTACAGAATTGATCATGCATGATTTTGTTTTTACATCTTCTGGATATTTACATTCATGTGTAACTCCATAAAGCATGTCTTGTACTCCTAGTTCATACAATAACTCTGTGGCACTGGGTAAAAAAGAGACTATTCTCTTAATTGACATGGGTGATGTTTGATTTTGTTCTTTAAACATCATACGTTAACTCATTGTCAATTTCTCAAATTAGACAAGTTAATAGGAAGATTTTAGGCACGAATTTCATTGTCATTTGATTCTCAAGATGTTCGACGATCAATTTTAGCAAGATGGTATGAAAATTTATCAAAATATGGCCACCTATTTTCCTCTGATTCTATTAGTGGTTCAAGCCCCACCTCTGTGTTTGTAGGCTCATACAATTATCCCAAAGTATTCGTTGGACCTTTGGTACCTCCAATTCATGGTGACACAAGTTTACTTGACAATCCGGAAAAATGGGCTGGTAGATCTCTTGAAGAAATTGTTAATTTTAGGTTAAATCTTGTTCGTGGTGTTCAAAAAATTCAAATCAATCAAATCCATGGACGATACATAGAAAATTTACAAGAAATTACGATGTCCTCAAAATCAACTGATTCTGATTTGCAATTTACTAAAACTACTTCAGCAAGTGTTTCACTTGATGGAGAAAGTGCTCCATTTGGACCAATCGGAGAAATCAAATCTGCAAAGTTTTATGGTACTTCTGCAAAAAAATCAATTGAAAAAATTTTCTACGATAAAGATCTAAAAGCACAAGATGCTGTTCTGAATCTATATAATTCTGGCATAGAAGTTTCAAAAATTCAAAAATGTTTTAGTATTGGCATGCTAGGACAAAAAAGAAAACTCGTTCCAACAAAATGGAGTATTACTGCTACTGATGACATAATATCAAAATCTCTTGTTGATGAAATCCTGAATTATACTTTGATTGATTCATGTGAACTCTTCTTGTACGCACATCTTGGAAATTTATTCTCTGTGGTTTTATTTCCTCATAGATGGATCTATGTGATGATTGAAGCATGGTATTCTAACGGTATTTTGGGCTTTGGTTCTGATTTTGAAGATGCGCGTGGGATACAACATCCGCCTGCAATAGCTGGGGCGTATTTTGCTGCTAAATTGGGAGTAACTGAATATCTTAAAAAAAATAAGATTCAGGCAGGTGCGATAATTCTACGAGAAATCCGACCTGAATATGCAATACCTGTGGGTGTCTGGCAGGTTAGAGAAGGAATTCGCTCAGCGATGAGACAGACACCTATAATTGCTGAAAATTTTGATGATGCCCTTACTCTGGCCTCTAAAAAAACGAGTATTAGCAAAACTGAATGGCTTAAAAAAGGAAATATTATGAAATTAATTCGTCAGAAAACAATGGCTGATTTTTTCTAATCACTGATATGTTACAATCCTCAATCTCTAGAATTGCTGAACAATAGTTATTTCGGATTATAACATCTATCTTCTGATGTAGTTTTACATTCAAAACTACTCATGAATACCATCAGATGTACAAAATGCAGCAAAGTCATTTCAAAATATGGCGAATATGCAATAGTCGTGTTTTTAGTACAAGGTAAACTATCTGATCCATATTACGAACACCTTTGTTGTCCTGAGAAATTTTCTTTGGTTTGTTAATTGATTCTTGAACTATTTATTGACCCTCTTTAGTTTATACATAATGCAAAATAGAAATTTAATGATTGGAATTGCAATTATTGCCAGTCCAATTATTTTTGCCCTTGCCGTATTCCCAGACAGCTTTAGTTTAAGTTGGAATCAAGGAAGAGGTGGGTTTCTTTTTGCCCTAGTATTCATTGTCGCTGAATTATTTGGATTAAAAATTCTTATTTCTAAAAAAAAGTTGTTAGCTGTTATTCCTCTGGCATTAATTGTAATTATTTATCTGATTAGTTTGGAATATGGTTTGAGGGATTATCTGATTGCATCTGCTAAACAATACAACGTACAACTGGTTTATTCTTGGACGTGGATGTGGGATTTTATTATTTTGGGGATTTTTACAATTGTTGCACTTAGCATATATTTTGGTAAACGCTGGATAAGAATTGCACCTGCAGGTCCAATTTTTCTTGGAGGAAGCGCAATTATCCTTTCATTAGATGCCTTTTTCCCATATGATACACTTGGTCCCTTACAATATGTTGTACCTTATTTGGTGCAAACAAATGTTTGGTTAATCAATGTGTTACATCTTGGAACTGCAACCGCACGTGACAACATAATGTTTCTAAAAGGTGATTTTGGATCAATGGTGCTTCAGGTTTTTTGGCCATCTGCGGGTGTGCACAGCATAATCATTTATTCTTTGGTTATGGGTGCATTTCTTCTAAAAATGAATATTCCAAGAAAAAGGAAATCAATTTACTTTGCATTGGGAATTGTAGGTACGATTATTGTTAATATGATCAGGATATTCGCATTGTCTTGGTATGCTCTTAAGGTAACTACCGATGCCAAGCAATGGGAAGAATTTCATTCTGTTGCAGGTGAAATAATGTTTTTACCTTGGTTGTTTGTATTTCTCCTGGTAGTGATACTAATAGAATCAAAGAGACTTAAAAAACTAGAGTCTGAAGAGAAACCTGGTACTAAAAATATCTAGTAATGTCACTCTGCCCGTGAATTTCTGAAAGTTCTGAAACTTTCACACCTAATCTTCTAATCGGATTTTTTTGATCTTCCAGCGCATCCCTTAGTATCTGTTTTGCATTTTTTTGTAACTCTTCAAGACTTGATGTGTGGTTTTTTAATGTTCTTGATTTTGTTTTGTTTGTTAAATCTGATTGGATGAATTGAATTCCCACTGATTTGAACATTCTGTTATTTTTCTGAAGAACCATGTGTAATTCTTTGCATAATTCCGCAAGATTTACTGCTAGGAACTCATAGTCTTTTGAATCTTTTTTTAAAGTGACGATTTTACTGTATTGGATACTGGATTCTCTTTCTTTTACAGGTTCGTTATCAATTCCTCGTACTGCATTATACATGTAAGTTCCATTTTTTCTTCCAAATTCTTTATTCAATGTAAACACATCTAATTTTTTAAGATCTTTGATTGTTTCAAAATTCATTTGCACTAAACGTTCTTCTGTTTTTTTTCCAATTCCAGGTATTGCTCTAATTTTTAATTGTTCTAAAAATTTTTCTACACTTTCACGTGATACTGTTGTTAAGCCATCAGGTTTTTTAAAATCTGATGCAATTTTTGCAATTAATTTATTTGGCGCTACTCCGATGGAACAACTAAGTTTTAATTCGTCCCTTATGGAATTTTTAATTTGTTGCGCTAAATGACTCGCCCTGTTAAAATCTCCATTTACTCTATCTGTAACATCTAAGTATGCTTCATCTTTCCCTACATATTCAAAAACATCCGCATTTTTTTTTATAATTTTCATGGCTTTCTCAGACATCTCTAAATAATAATCAAAATCTACCGGGAGAAAAACAGAATTTTTTATTTCTGCTAGTCTTTTTTTTGCAAAACTAATTGGTATTCCAGACTTCACTCCAAATTTTCTGGCCAGATAATTTGCTGTTGCAATTGCTCCACTGTCTCCACCTCTATTTGAAAAAACACAAACACACACTGGTTTTGTTTTCAATTCCGGAGCACGTATTTCTTCACATTGAGCAAAGAAATAATCAAAATCTATGTGGAAAATTACTCTATCTTCCAATATCTTGAATCCCTCATCTGGTTATTACTATATTACGTATTCATCTAAATATTGACTCTCTTCAATAGTTTCTGTGGATTATCCTATATCTGCCGATGATAATGGCATTAACATAAAGCCTGAATTGATGGTAAAAGAAAAGATCTATCATTATGAGTTTAAGGGTAAGGTTCTTTTGTTGTTCAAGGACTCACAAGATTTTCTAAATTGTTATGAAATTGAAGAAGAAGATCTAGTAAATCACCTAAAGAACAGTAAAAATAATGAGGAAGTTGAAAAAATCTTGGAAGACTACATTCAACAGGCAAACCTCAAAAATTAAATAAAAGCCAAAGAAGCTTTTCTTGTTAAAGGAATAATAAATTGAGTGACATTAAAAAAGGAAAAGATGCAGAAGATATTTTATCAGAATTTCATAATTCTCATGTGACTTCCGAACCACAATTACCTTCACCTTAATCAGAACCACAATTACCTTCACCTGAATCAGAACCACAATTACCTTCACCTGA
>JAEMQG010000034.1 GCA_022758935.1 Candidatus Nitrosopumilus sp.
CTATTTCAGGTGCTATTGGAGTTTGACTGCCATAAATTGGACTAAGATGTCTTGCTCTAAGAAGGTGTTTCATTACATCAGTTGGTTTATCATAACTTAGACCAGGAGTAGTTTTTACAATATCATCAATACTTTGGCCATGAAACATCATTATCTTTACCCCATTCAAAGAAATAACAGCGGGATTTCCAATCATAAACACATTTTCCTTTTCCCATAATATTGAATTATATTTTTTGGGAATAGCTGGTTGTGGTAATGCCCTACGTCCAGGATCATGATTTCCTGGCATTATGAATATTTTAATATAATTAGGAATTTTACTTAGTAAACCTTCAACCTTTTTCAGTTGCTCTTCAATGGTTTGACAAACTAATTCCTTATCTTGATTTGGATATATTCCAACACCATCTACCAAATCACCACAAATAAGCATAAAACGAATTTTTTTTGCTACTGCATCTGGACTAGATAACCATGATATAAATTCGGTAAATTCCTCTTCCATAAAATACCTGCTACCTATATGAAGATCTGAAAGAAAAACAGCATAAGTTTCAGTTTCAGATCTATTTGGAGCCTGCTCTGGAATATCAGGTAAAATTAAATCTTTTATTATGAAACTAGTATTCTTTCCAAATCCTACTCGTACCATGATAAATTGATCATTAAGTAACGAGCCTGCTGTTTTTTGTAATTCATTATCGAAAACAATTCCTTCAATAGAGCCAGAAGGATCCTCCAAAACTAATTTTGTTATATTTCTTTCAGTACTTCTCGTAGTAACCAAACCACAAACATATACATCTTCATCAGACTTTACTGTCTTGACAACAGCAATCGTTTTTATCATTCTTGATTCTGGCCTATCAGAGATGATCCGTTTTAGTTTATTAAAACGACTTGAAAAAAGTGCGTTATACCCCTTTACTCCTTCACCACTAGTAATTTTCAAAGTTGGATCAAATATTATTTTATGATCATTTTGTAAAGTTTGGTCTTCTTTAATTCCCAAATAAACTTCTAAATCATCTTGATTAATTTGAAATAATTTTTGTTTTGTTTTCTCGCGGACAATTTCCTTAATAACTTTTTCAAGTTTTTTCACATCTATATTTTCTAAAAACTTGAATGCATCAGGATGAATTTGAAACCCTTTATTCAAAGCATAATTCAGTGCTATTGTTAACTCCTTTTTCATCATCAAAGAATATTTTACGCTTTAATTAAATCTGCGCCCATTCCCAACCCTCAAATATTCTTTTTAAGAAAAGATAATATGTCAAAGAATAGAATAATTACATTTTTTGTATTTATGGGATTATTTTCAGCAGTATTTCAAGTTGGATCAATGTCTCAAGTTACTGAAGAAGATGCAAAGACATTCATGGATGAATTTGAAAAATTAGTTGAGAAAATTGATGCTATGGGAATTTTTCTACATAATTCATCTATATCACTACCAATGTTTATTCCTGGCTTTGGTGTGGCATGGGGTTTATTTTCAGCATGGTCAACTGGATTTGCATTTGCAGCAATAGTTTTGATCACACCAGAATTACGACAAGTTCCACCACTTGCAATTCTTTTTCTCTCACCATTTGGACTAATGGAGTTAACGGCTTATTCTTTAGCAACATCTAGAAGTTTTATACTAATTATACTCATAACGAAAAAAATCAATTTAAAGCCGTTTCTAAAACCAACATTAATAGAAATTGGAATATCAATTGGTCTACTCTCCGCGGGAGGATATTTGGAATATTATATGATTAAACTCGTTCAAGATGAAGGTCTGGCACTTCCTAGTTTTTAAACTCGAAGATTTGCCTAATCAGTCTAAAATAGTTTAGTTGTGAATTATAAACCAAACAAAACAGATGATATATTGTGAAAGTCGCTTTAATAGGAATTGTAATATTACTTACATTGTCTACAGGATTATTATTTAACAATTCTTTTGCAACAGTTCCTCCAAATAACGTATTCACGTTGGAAGGCTCTGGTTTTGCAGTAACAGAAGAAACAATAAAAATTTCTAAAATTAATCTAGTTTTATCTACTGAAAACCAAACTGGGAGTACAATCAAATCCTCGATTAAGGATGTATTCATTACTTTGAATGACGAGAATTTTCTGGCTAGTGAACTAAATACAACAATACTACGTGAAGGTAAATACATTAGAATTGATGGAATTATTAAAAATGAAACTGGCAATGAAGCATCTATAAAATTTTTTGGAAGACTGATTGAAGAAAGTAAAAATGCCTCAGTTTATGGATTTAGTGGAAAAATAACGACTGATGATCAAGAATACAAAATAATTTACAATGCAAAACTTTCCAAACTAGTAAAAATTAGTGTTACTTCAACAAACTCTAAAAATATTGAAGAAAAACTTACGATCCATATTCTTAAAGGTTCATCAACTCAAGGTGCTGATAGTTATATTGGGTTACCATTTGATAATGCCCGATTCAAATATTTCTCACAAGATAGAATTTCAATAGAGCCTGGAATAAAACTCATTTTTGTTAACGACGATGTGGTATCACATAGTATTCTTAGCGGAAGAGAAATTAATTATGATCGTTATAACCACTTTATAGCAGACGGAAAAATTTCAACTGGTGAAATATTACCCGGTAAATCAACTAGTATTACATTAGATGAAAAGGGATTTATCAGATTATATGATCCAGATTATCAATGGATGCAATTTGAAGCATATGTATTTCCTAGCGTAGACAATGTAGTTCTTGGACAAGGAAAAAACCCCAGCCGCTAACTTGTCCATTGCCATTTGTAATTCATATACGAATCTAAAACAGTCTGATTAAAAACCATTACAGATAAATCAGAAAAATTCTTTCCTTCCAAATCTTTGACGGTACCAGTAAAATTAGTTTCATTTGTAGTGGTTAAAGCTTCAAAAACATGAACTTTCATATTTTCCGTCTTAAAACCATTATTTTTTAGATAAATTGCAATCTCCGATGGCATAAAATGCTTGTCTAGTTGTTTAGGCCATGGTCTTGGAACTAAAATTACACTAAATCCATCAATCAATGCTTTTTGTAATTCCAATTTCTTTTCTTCAATAGAGGATGTTACATGCATTGTAATTATTTTTGATTTATCAAGTGATACTCTTGCTTTTGATGCAGCAACTTGAATTGAACTAATTCCTGGAATTATCTCTACTTCACCAAAAATTTCAATTAATCTATCTACAACTTCAGATTCTGAAAAATTCACATCTCCAGTAAATGGAACAACTAAAGAACGATCGCCTAATTCTAAAAGAATTTTTTGATATGATTCCTCTTGATTATTCATAGTAATCTCATAGATTTCCTTACCAACAAGTAAATTCTCTATTGTTTTTAATGTGTATTTGTAACCAATAACAACATCACAATTTAGAATCACTTCTTTTACAATTTCAGTAACATATTTTGACGAACCTGGTCCTACACCTACTGCATAAATTTTTCCCAATTTTACTTTGTACTTTTCTGTCTGTCTTTAATATATTGCACAAAAGGCTCCCAATCTACCTTCATGTATTTAGTAGGCTCTTTAATTGGATACTTTACCCAGTCTTGGGCAATTGAATACTGGTATTTTTGTAATTTACCATTTTTTTCATATTCTAATAATAAGATGTTACCCCACTCCTTTTCTTTATGAGAAATACTCAAAATTTCATCAAATGATAACTGAATGTTTTTTTCATTTTCTAAATCTTGTATTAGGTTACTTTCTACATAGCCATCATGATGAATCATTGTATTTTTTGATTTTAAAAAGTTGATAACTTGTCTTTGTCTAATTGCTTGCCACCACTTCATTTTAGCTTCTGTTTTATGAACAAACATCAAATGTTTATCAGTTAAAATTAACATACCTTCTTTTCCACCTATTGAAAAGAAGTTTTTTGACTCTCTCCATACTGAAACCAAATGTGCTTGGATTTTTTCATCAGATTGCATAAAGGTTCATTACTTTAACTTGTTAAAAACCAATACAATTAGCTTTTATGTAAGATACAGTGGAAAAATTTATTGAAAAAAATTCTTATGATGATAGCCATATCATTACTTTTAATTAATTTAGGAAATCAATCATTCTCTCAATCTGACGATAAATTGGTAATTTTGCATACAAATCTTGGGAAAATTATAATAGAGTTTTTTCCTGCAGACGCCCCAAACCACGTTACGAATTTTATTAAATTAACGGAAAGTGGATTCTATGATGGTACTATCTTTCACAGAATAATTCCTGGATTTATGATACAAGGTGGAGATCCTAATACTATTGCTGGAGATAAAAGCACTTGGGGAATGGGAGGACCTGATAAATCAATCAATGCCGAATTTAATACAATAAAGCATAATCGTGGAATTGTTTCAATGGCGAGATCAGCTGATCCAAACAGTGCTGGTTCTCAATTTTTTATAGTTCATAAAGATTCAAACTTTCTTGATGGACAATATACTGTCTTTGGCAGAATTGTAACACAGGAGAGTTTTGAAACACTTGACAAAATTGCAACAGTACAAACAGAAGCTGGAGATATTCCTATAAACACCGAACAAGTAAAAATTACAAAAGCTGAGATTGTAAATCGTTCAGACATATCTGATTTATTGGACTTGTCAGATCCAGAAAGAACTACATCTACAATAAATTCTTCAAGTAATGAGCTTTATCAAAATAAAGCACTTGATATTGAATTTAAGGTTCCTCAGGGATGGGTATTACAACAACCAGAAAAAATCGATGAAAACTCTCCAGATGTTGTTGCAGTAGGACCTAAAGTTGGACCTATCAATCCAGTTATTTCTTTGACTATTTCTAATACAAATGGAAAAAATATAGATGACCTCATTAAAGAAAAAGCTGAATTTTTAAAAAATGCAACTGCGTCAGGTAACCTGGAAATTATTTCCCAAGAAAAATCAACCATTAATGAAAAACAAGCTTATGTTACTAATGCCAGAGGTAATTTTACAAGCAATAAAGAATCATACAATGTAAAATTCAGAGAAGTAATCATTTCAACCGGTAACAAATTTTATATTTTTGCATACAGTAACGGAGTAGATAATTTTGATGACCAAGTTTCTAAATTTGAAGAAGCTGTCAATTCCTTTAAAATAACATCTAACCCAATTAAAGAAACAAACTCCACTACGATTAAAACAACCGAATCAACTACAACAAATTCCACCAATTCTATTGGAAAGGGGGGAGGATGTCTTATTGCTACTGCAACTTACGGAAGTGAACTATCTCCTCAAGTTCAACAATTAAGAGAACTACGTGATAACAAATTACTAAAAAGCGAATTAGGTACATCATTTATGAATTCATTCAATACATTTTACTATTCATTTAGTCCACCAATTGCAGATTATGAACGAGAAAATCCACTTTTCAAAGAAGCTGTAAAGATAGCAATAACTCCTATGATTAGTTCTCTTTCTATTCTAAACTATGTTGATATGGATTCTGAAGAATCGATTTTAGGGTATGGTATTAGCCTAATAATATTAAATTTAGGTATGTATTTTATAGCTCCTGTAATAATTATTTATAAAATTAGGAAATAATTACCAAACATCATCTACTTCGTCAAGAACTTTGTATTCTTTTTCTGTTTCATGTTTTACGAGTTTCAGTCTTGAAATATCCCGATCAAAAAACAAATCAATTGTCCAATCTAAGAAAACCCTGACTTTTTTATCAGGCAATGCAATTTTTGAAAGGTAGACATTTCTCCAAATAAGCCAAGCTAATAATCCTGAAATATTCATTCCTAAAAACGTTGCAATACCAGTTCTTTTTCCAATTATTGCCATTTGTCCTTTAGATTGAAATTGAAATTTTTCCTTCTCCAAATTTTTAATTAATGCATTTAAGTTATGAGCAGCTGTTTTAGCCTGTGCTTCTGCAAGTTGCGCAGTAGGTGCAAACGGCCTATTTATTTGAGGATCCATAAGTAATGCACAATCTCCTATTGCAAAAACCCCGGAGAATTCTGGAACCTCAAGAAAATCATTTACGATGACCTTTCCTTTGTCTGTTTTCAACATTGATCTTTTAACTGTATTAACAGGTGTAACACCTGCCGTCCATACCAATGTTTTAGTTCTAATTACATCAATTTTTGATTCATCCACTGAATCTTTTGTATACACATCTAATGATTTTACTGTAACTTCTGTTCCATCAAAACTTGTAACTGCTGTTTTTAATCTGATATCTATTCCTCGCTCTACCATCTTTTGTTTTGCAAATTTAGCCAACTTTTCATTAAACCCGGGGAGAATCATTGGAAGAGCTTCCAGCACAATTACTTTGATGTCTTCCCTGTGAATTGTAGGATAATGTTTTCTCGCATCCAATAGGAGATCCATTAACTCTCCCGCAGTTTCAATTCCGGCAAATCCTCCACCAACAATGACAAATGTTAAAAAACTTTTTCGAAGAATTGGATCTGTTTCATTTTCTGCCTGTTCAAGCATATCAATTATTCTGTTTCTTAACATTACTGCGTCATTGAGTGTTTTCATGGTGTAAGCATTTTTTTCAACATCTGCCATTCCAAAAAAGTTAGTTTCACTACCTAATGCAACTACCAAATAATCATAATGAATTGAAATACCTCTTTTTTCACCTGTCCCCCACAATGTTACAAGTTTTCCAAATGGATCAACATTTTTTACTCTACCTTCATAAAATTTTGTTTTATGACATATTGCTCTGATTGGCATAACAATATGCCTTGTTTCAATCATGCCTGATGCTACTTGAGGCAACATTGGTGTAAATAATAAAAAATTATCCTCACTAACTAAAACTAATTCAATTTCAGAATCATTTCTAAAATAAGACTCTAATTGTCTTGCACATTCTACTCCTGCAAAACCCCCTCCTAAAATGACTATTTTTTTCTTATTTCTTGCCAATTATACACTAATTCATAAAATAACTGAATATATCCTATCAGATCAATTTTTCAATAATATAATCTAAATTTCAAAATTTATCCTATTCTGACTATATCAGAATGAAGTATTTCATACGCCTTAGAAGCATCTCTTTCATTTAGAATTATTATTATACTGTCTTGACTGAAGAATGCATTTACAAGTTCAATTCCATTATCATGTAAAATCTCTGCAACATAAGATACCACATCTGATTGATTCTGACTGGTTGGAATTGAAATTCTAATCTTTGCAAGA
This sequence comes from Candidatus Nitrosopumilus sp., assembly GCA_022758935.1. Taxonomy (GTDB): domain Archaea; phylum Thermoproteota; class Nitrososphaeria; order Nitrososphaerales; family Nitrosopumilaceae; genus Nitrosarchaeum. The sequence continues at coordinate 7,262 of JAEMQG010000034.1, forward strand.
CCAGAACTAAACATATTTTCCCTATTTGGCATATTTTCAAAGATTTGTCTAATTCCCTCCATATCTTCTGTAAGAAATCTAAAGGAATCAGATAATCTAAAAAAGTCGTAATTATTTGTAATTTTTGAAAACTTGTCTAAAATCGACATAGGATCCATTTCCGCAGAATCTTTTTTTGAAAATTTTATATCCAAAATTCCATCAGTTAATGCAAGTCTAGCATTTTTTAAAACATATTCTTCTTTAATATCTTCTTTAATTTCAAAAGAATCTGCATATCGTTTTATAGCAACTACAATCGTATTGAGATTTATTGAACTTCCCAAAGTCTTTTCAATCTCTGGCTGAATCTTTACAGCCAGTCCTGTATAGTTGATCAAATCCATCTTTACACAATCATATATTGAACGATTTCTTGTGATAATCTCTCTAACTATCTCTGGAATTGACATATTTGTAATACGCATCAAATAATATTAAACAATGTCAGTTATAATAGCATTCTGTAAGAAATTACATAGATATCCATAAAACTTATATAATGTAATATACATTACATATAATAGATAATTATGACAATGTTCTTTGATGATGAATTTGATAGAATCTTCAAGAGAATGTCAAACTCTTTTTTCAATACGGATGACATTTTTGAAGAATTCAAGGAAAACGGATCTGGACCATTTTATTATGGTTATACAATGACTGTTGGTCCTGATGGAAAACCTATTGTAAAAGAGTATGGGAATGTAAAACCAGGATTACTCCCTTCAGCTAATCCTAGAGAACCAATTGTAGATACAATTGTAGATGAAAAAGAGAAATTGTTAAAACTTGTAGCTGAAATGCCAGGAGTTGAAAAGACGGACGTTAAAATTCTTGTACAAAGCAAATTTGTAGATATTTCTGCAGAACACTGTGAAAAGAAATACAATGTAAAAGTTCCAATCAAGCAAAAAATTGATGAAAATTCTGCAAAGGCTTCTTACAAAAATGGAATTCTTGAACTCGTCTTTAAATTAATTGAAGATGAAAAACCAAAGGGTAAAAGTGTAGAGGTTGAATAAACCCCCCTAATTTTTATGGAGAAAAAATGAGCGAAATTATTTTAAAAATAGAGGAAATTCCACAACAGCATGTTGGAAGAGGCAGAGCTATTATTGATCCCAAAATTATTGAGGATACGAATTGGAATACAGGCCAAATTTTAGAATTAACATATAATAAAAAAACTCACGTAAAACTTTGGCCTGGTTCTCCTAAAGAATACGGTTCAGGAATTATCAAAATAGATGGAATAACTAGGCAAAACATTGGAGCTGGAATTGGAGATAAAATAACCATAAAATCTGTAGAAGCTGTAGATGCAGAGCAAATTATTCTATCGCCAACTGAAAAAATTGCAGCTGAAGGATTACAAGAGTATATGATTTACAATTATCTAAATCATGTATTTACAACTGGAGACATGATTGCGCTCAGTACACAAATGGGGGGAAGAGTACAATTTGTAATTACTAGTACAAAACCATCAAAACCAGTTATTGTTACTGAAAATACCATTTTCAAACTTGGTCCTATGACTAAAGCAGTTGATGCAAGTATTCCACGAATTACATATGATGAATTAGGTGGTTTGAAAAATGAAGTTCAGAAAATCCGGGAGATGGTAGAGTTACCTATGAGACATCCAGAATTATTTGAGAAAATAGGAGTGGAAGCACCAAAAGGTGTATTGTTATATGGTCCACCTGGAACTGGGAAAACACTGCTTGCAAAGGCAGTGGCTGGTGAGACTAACGCACATTTTATTTCACTTAGTGGGCCTGAAATTATAGGAAAATATTATGGAGAAAGTGAGGAGAGAATTAGGGAAATTTTCAAACAAGCAGAAGAAAATTCCCCCAGCATAATTTTTATTGACGAAATAGATTCCATTGCTCCAAAACGAGAAGAAGTAACGGGAGAAGTTGAAAAAAGAATAGTTTCACAACTTTTGACACTGATGGATGGCATGAAAAGTCGAGGTAAAGTTGTAGTTATAGGAGCTACTAATAGACCAGACTCTATTGATCCTGCCCTTAGAAGACCAGGTAGATTTGATAGAGAAATTGAAATTGGAATTCCAGATGAGGGAGGAAGATATGATATTCTCTCAATTCATACGCGGGGAATGCCAATTGATGAAAAAGTAGAGCTTAAACAAATTTCAAAGATAACACATGGATTTGTAGGAGCTGATCTAGAAGTATTATGTAAAGAAGCGGCAATGAGATCTTTACGGAGAATTCTTCCAGAAATTGATCTTGATGAAGAAAAAGTTTCTACTGAAATTCTACAGAAAATTAAAATTATTAGTGAGGA
>JAEMQG010000085.1 GCA_022758935.1 Candidatus Nitrosopumilus sp.
CAAAATCCCAGCCAAAGGATTTACAGTCATTTTTTATGTCGTCGATATTTTGGGACATGGTTATGTATACGCCAGGCTCATCAAAGTCCTTGGCACCTGAATACAAGAACTGTAATCCAAACGTGGTCTTTCCGCTACCTGTTGGACCTGAAATTAAAACAGATCTGGTCTTTTTTAATCCACCAGACAGTATGGAATCTAATCCAGGAATTCCTGTTTTAACCTTAGAATAGGTAGAATCCATGTCTATAAACAGTAGACATAATTTTCTATATAAGGAGGGAGACGGGTTTAATTCTTACACGTGGGATGTTTTGAGGCTAAAGGTGAATGTACTTTGAATTTACCCATAAGGATTCAAAGAGTAATTTCATTGAATATATCATCGATTGAGAGTTCGTCCACATTGCAAAAGGGGCTGTAGTTGAATTTGAATTTTTTGTAAAGAATAACAATTCAGAATCATCTTTTAGAAAGAAACAGAGATTATTTTGAATGTCCTTGCTTAATTTTTTAATATTTTTTCTTTCCAAATCATCAAATATGTAGACAGTTTTTTCTGAGCATGCACTTAATAATCGAAATTGTTGTTTCGATTTAACAAATGATTCTAGAAAATCTCCATGGTATAATTTCAGAAAGTCTTTTTCTGAACCCAGTATTAAAAATTCATCCTTGAAATTATCCGTCATTTCAGTAATTTTAGATTGAATTTGGTTTGCACCCTGCAACATTTGGAATTTTTCGTCTACCTCATCGCGTATTGACCCAAAAGTTGGAATGTTCTCCCACAATTCAGATAATCCTTTTTCCATTTGTTCTAGTGATTTTATTCTTTCTTTTTCAGAGTTCACCAAGATCCATATGGCTTTGCTTAACGGTAATGCAGTGAATTGAATAGGGTGTTGAAATGTTGCAGATACAATTCCCTTGTTTTGTAATGCAGATAGTAAATGATATGTTTCAGTCCTAGGCAATTTCAGTGACTTGCATACCTCAGGTGCTGTTTTTGCTCCATATTTTCCAAGATAAATAAACACTTTACTTTGATTAGATGTAAGACCATATTGTGAAAGTTCTGCCTGAACCTTCTCTACAGATAATTTGTACTCGTATATTTGAGTATCAGGAGTAGAATCAAATATTGAAATTTGAGTTGTTTCATTTTCCATGTTTTTCAGATCCTTCTTAGGAAAAGACTAGGCTATATTGTAGTATAGCTAAGAATTTTTGATCGGATCGATCAGATTTCTTACTTTCTTTAAATATGTAATTATTATAAGTTTTTATAGAATTTAAGATAAAAAACATCATTTTTAATATATTTTAATATATTTTTTCCATAATTATTAATTTAAGATAGATCGATTTAACATAATTGTCCTGTTTGTTGGGTTAGAAGTCTAATCAGACATAAAATTTGAATCTTCCAACCTTCAAATAAAAATTAGTTGCAGAGGTAGTATCAACTAAAACAGGCTCAACCAAAAATATTTAACATGTCTTCAAAACTTCACGAGAAAGAGATCGTATTAGCACATTTCAAATTATTTACAATTAAAAAAATAGTGCAAATTAACTACATTGAAAGATATTTTTTGATACGAATCATTATTTGTAGCACATATTGTTTGGAAGTGAATGTTAAGACTTGATGAAATCCAGCACAAAATTATAAGCTGCTATCGTATCAAGAAATCAGGAGAATAAAAATTGATTGAATCGTTTTCTACTTACAGTATAGCTGGAATCGGCGTTGCCCTCGCCATGTTAATAGCAGGTTCCATAATAGACGTTTGGAAAAGAGAGATACACGATTTTTTTTGGATGGGGTTTGGAATCATTGGTGTGTTATTAGTTTTTATGAATTCAGATGTTTTTCCGCATCTGATTAACATTGGCATAGCGTTGATCATATCTCCGTTCGTAATTTTTATTTGGAGAATTGGACTATTTGGAGGAGCCGATGCATTTGCGCTAATTGCCTTAGCGGTAATTGCACCATTGGCAACATTTTCTCAAAATCCAGTTACTCCATTTACATCACTATCAAATGGGATAATATTATTTATAATACCATTTGGTAGTAACGTCTTTAGAAACTTAATTTCCATCGCAAGACATGAAAATATTTTTGAGGGATTTGAAGAAAATAGAACAAAAAAGATATGCGCCATACTCATAGGGTATAGAGCAAAAAATCCAAAATTTTGTTTTTCGATTGAGAGGGTTGAGAACGGTAAAAAGAAATTAAACATCACAATTCATCATGCTGAAAATGAAGAATACTGTACAAAACAGGACACTTGGATTACTCCAGGCATGCCGTATCTTTTGCTTATTACCGGAGGTTTTATAATTCAGTTATTATATGGCGATGTTTTATTGAGTTTGTTCATCAAATAATTACAAATGCCAACTAAATAATACATGAATTGGTTGTAATATTAAAAGACATACACCAACTTATGTTCCAAGTTAATGTTACAGTTCCTAATGACAATAGAACACCATGAAAACATGTTTGTATCGGATAATACAATTAGTGAACTAAACAAATTACTCCTCAAATATGGTATGACCCAAAATCAGGCAAAAGTATTTCTATATCTTAGCAAAACAGGCATCAAAACTGCCTCAGAAATATCAAAAGCGCTCGATGTTCCAAGGACAGAGACGTATAGGTTACTTGATAATTTACAAGAGAAGGGAATTCTTTTTTCCATATTTGGAAAACCTACACAATTCAAAGTAGTTGAAATAAATGAATCCATTAGAATTTTAGTCGATGGTGAAAAAAACAGAATCCAGGAATTAGAGAGTGGGGCCGATGATATCATAAAATTATGGAATTCAGTTACAAAGTATGCCGAAAACAAGGAAAAAATTGATGAGAATAAATTTCAGACACTGCAGGGAAGAAATTCAATACTAGTAAAATTAGAACAGATGATAAAAGACTCATCACAGAATATACTAGTCCTAGGAACTGAATTAGATTTTAGAAAATTTTACCATACAGATTTCATAGAGCTTCTTCAAAAAACAAAATCAGATCTTAAAGTTCTCAGTGATTATAACAAGGAAAGAAATCACATATTTGAAGATATTCCAGCCAAGAGAATTAAAAAATTAGAAGATGTAAACAGAGAAAATTTCTGTTTCATAATTAAAGATGATAGTGAGGTTATTTTCTTTATCAGTAATGTTGAACTCAAAGAGAAACTTGCAATTTGGACTGATTCCAGAGCATTTGTAATTACTTTGAGATCACTGTTTAATTTATTATGGACTAAATCACATTATGTAGATGAATCAAGTATCCAATCAACACTTGAAGGTGAAATTACTTTTGAACATCGATTAAGAGAAATCGAACAAGAAAAAATCATATTAAATTATTTACAGAGTGTTTTTAAATTGACAGAAAATGAGATGACAAATAAGAGATGATCGTGAGATCACCTATCAAACCGAATCAAGAAATTACAGTTGGGAATAACGACTTAATTGTAAAAGATAATTCAAAAAAAGAAGGAAGTCCTTTTGAAAATACAAAATCTGAAAAGAGTATACAACAAAAATCTAAAATTGATCCAGTTCAGATTATTCTTGCCGTATCAATTTTTAGTTTTTTGGTCATCTCTGTCTATGTCCTGTTAGGAAAATTAAGCTTGATAGCAATGGGAGTTGCTGGGATCCTTACAATATATCAATTTGTTGAATCAGCTAGAAAGTCAAATTCAAGTAGTTCAAAAAAACCTAGGCCTTCAGTATTTCTGATATTTTTGGTATGCTCTCCATTTGTCGTTGCTTCATTAGTAATTTTTGAGGGGATTAAGATAATGGAGGAGGAGCCTTTTGCAATAATTCTTCTTTGGGCCTTAATGTTTACATTTTGGTCAACCTTCTTGTTTGTTCCTATGGCCATTGCAAATAAACATCGGGAAGGCATACTACCAAACTTGAAATCATTTCCAAAAGTTTCAATAATAATTCCAGCATATAATGAAGAGAAGGTAATCCAACAGACAATAGAGGGTTTGCTAGAAACAAAATATCCAAAAAAAGAGATTATTGTAGTAGACGATGGAAGTGTTGATAATACTTTGAGTATATCTATGCAATATAAAGATAAAATCAAAGTATTGCATAAAGAAAATGGTGGAAAAGCATCTGCATTAAATTATGGTCTCCAGTATTCAACTGGAGACATTGTGGCTATTGTTGATGCAGATACTGTTGTGGGGAGACATTCCATAAATGAGATAGTAAAAGGATTTGAATCTCATGAAGGAGTGGCAGCAGTTGCAGGTAACATCAAAGTAAGGAATAGGTTAAATTGGATTACAAAATGTCAAGCATTAGAATACATCACTGGAATTCAAATTATCAGACGCGCTTTTGATACATATGGTTCAATTACTATTGTTCCAGGAGCACTTGGTGCTTTCAAGAAAACATTTCTTAAAGAATCTGGCGCATATACCAAAGATACCATAGTAGAGGATTTTGATCAGACAATAAAGATATTAAAAGCCGGTTTAACAACCCAGGGGAGCTCAGAGGCTGTGGCATATACTGAAGCCCCATCAACATTACATGATTTTGTATCTCAAAGAAAAAGATGGTATCGTGGAAATATTCAAGTGGTACAAAGACATTCAAATGCATTAGTCAATCCAAGATTTGGGCATCTACACAAATTATCATTTCCATACATGGTAATAGGAATGTTCATCACACCGATTATAGGATTTTCAGCCATAGCTAGTGCAATTATAGCTACTATTTTGGGAGATTGGTTATTAGTAGCAGAATTTATTAGCATTTTTACTATTCTTCATATTCTTACAACAGCTTTAGCAATTAGAATAGACGATGAAGACCCCAAGCTATTGTGGCATGCAGTGTTTCTAGTTTTTGGATATAAACAAATTATGGATGTTTTACTCATAAGGGCAATTTTAGAACAGATTAGAAAGAAAGAAGCCGTTTGGACAACTGCAGGAAGAATAGGTAGTAAACAAAGTATTAAAATGCAGTAAGGATCATAATTTAACTTCAAAATACAATATCAGAGACAGAGTATTCACATATTGAGTGATTTGTAGTAGGTACTAGATTTCCAACCACATTCATTAAGTTTGAATTTGTTTTCACATTTTAAACAAAAATATTCCGTCGAGATTTCCGGGAAGAATTCAGAGCAATTATTACAAATGTAATGATTATTCATTACTCTATAATCAACACCTAGTGCTTTTATCTCCCGGTGACAATTTGGACAGACATCATTCGAATATGAGTTTTCTTCAGTGATATTTCCACAATTATAATGCTCTATTAGTTTCCCCATTTTAAAATTGGAACTTTTACATGCGGGGCAATAAAACAGTTGAGTTATTTTAACAGATTGGCATTGATTACATGTGATTTCTTTTTTCTCACCAATATTGACAATTTTGTTTTCATTTTCTAGTTTTTTTAAATATGAAACAACAAATTCATCCGAAGAACCAATCAATTGGCATATTAAATTAGCACTGATTTGTTTTGTGCTTTTTATTATAAAATCAACGTGATCCTGAATTTGTGTTTCAGCCTCATGTGTCGCTTGTCTAAATATTGTAATTTGTGTCGATTCTTTTTGGAAGAAGGTCTGTTCTTTTTCAAGTGTTTCAATAATTTGTTTAAGATTATCAAATCTAATTGGTTTTTCTAAATATCCAAAAGCCCCAAGACGAATAAGATCTTTTATTCCCTCATCATCCTTTTCAGTTGCAGTTTCCAAGATCACGCGAACGTTTGGTGTAATTTCAAGTATTTGGGAAAAAACGGATTGGGCGTCAATATCAGGTAAAGTATAGTCAAGTAAAACAATAGGCTGTTTCTTTTTATGAACAAGTTCTTTAAAAATTTTAACGCCCGATTTACCTGTTGTACAAATATGAATTTGTGAGTAATCAAGTTGTTCTAAATAATGTTTCAAAAGATCTCCAGTTACAGCACTATCTTCAATTATCAGGACATCATCTTTTTGAACCATGAATTCAGGTACAGAAGAGTCAATAAAAAGTTCACGTTTTTTCCAATTTATACATAAATTTAAAATGCAAGTAATAATTACAACAGATCAATCTAAATTAAACTAGTTTTTAGAGAGATTGTTGTTTCATGTTCCTTCATTAATTATCGGAGCTGGAGTTACATCGATTGTGGCAATTATTGTATTTTTAGTTTTAAATGTAGCTAGTCATGAAGATGAACTTTTAATAGTGCCAACGCCAAATCAAGAATCAGATCTTCCCAAAATTACAACTGACACGTTTATGAAAAACGGTTCACCCATTCTAGGAAATAGTAATGCACCAGTAACATTGATTGAATTTGGGGATTATCAATGCTTTTATTGTAATAAATTTTTCCACAGTACAGAAGATTCAATTGTCAAAAACTATGTAGACTCGGGTAAAGTTAAGATAATTTTTAAAGACTATACAATAATAGGTCCAGATTCAATTACTGCGGCAAATGCCGCTCATTGCGCAAATGATCAAAAATCATTTTGGAAGTATCATGATACCTTGTATAATAATTGGGATGGTGAAAATACCGGATGGGCGTCATATGAACACTTACTGACATTTGCAGTAGATACGGGTCTAAATATTGACGAGTTCTCTAATTGTATTATCACATCG
>JAEMQG010000188.1 GCA_022758935.1 Candidatus Nitrosopumilus sp.
AGCGGGAGTCGGGAATTTGAGTACAAAAAGCTAATACAAAAGTTACAAAAAGTTAGTACAAAAAGTTAGTACAAAAATTTAGAAAAAATATTGTGTAAATACGCATTGAAAATATTTTGAACTATAGAAAGACGGTTATAAAAGAGAATCAATTGGTAATTATTAAAAATTGAAGCAAAGAAAATAAATTGTATTAAAAAAATCAAAATAAATGAAAAATCTTAACAAGAAAAAACTGCAAAGTCTATTTAATTAGATAGACAATTCATTCTCAAATAGTAATTTCTCTCTAGTAAATCTAAATAACACATCATAATCTAGTTTTTCATAATGAAAATAAAAGTGCAAAGTATTGATCATTCCAAAAAAACAGCGATGCTTTGTGGATTTGTTTTTGAGGATTCTGACAAAATATTAGGATTAGAAAAAATGGATTTTAAGATAACTCCATCAATTAAACAATCAATAAAGGATCTGGGGGGAAAATTCAGTAAAATAATTGTGATTCCAACTTTGGATAAAATTCCAGCACAGAGAATACTGTTAGCAGGACTAGGTAAAAGAGAAAAATTCACTAATGACACTATAAGATTTGTTTCAGGTAGGATTGCTCAAAATGCCAGAGAATTAAAACTGAATGAATTCTCCATAATTGTTCCTCCAAGTTTTGTGATTGATCCTGTGCTTTCAGTATCACAAATAGTAGAAGGATGTAAAATGTCTGTTTACAAATTTGAAAAGTACAAATCAAAAAAAGAAAGCAACACACCAGATCTTACAATTTTAGTTTCTAAATCAGAAAAGATTTCAAAAGCGATAAAAATTGCAGATATTATTTCAGACGGAGTAGTATACACAAAGAGTATTGCAAATTTACCTCCAAACGAATGCATACCTGCAACATTGGCAAATTTTGCAAGAATAATAGCAAAAAAGAACAAAATGAAATGTAACATAATTTCAAAAAATGAACTCAAAAAGAAAGGATTTGGTGGAATTACTGCAGTAGGACAAGGAAGTAAAAATGAGCCAAAATTGATAATTTTAGAACATAACGGTGGCCATCATAATGAGAAACCGATTGTGCTAGTTGGCAAAGCAGTGACCTTTGACACAGGGGGAATTTCATTAAAGCCTGGTGAAAAAATGGACGAAATGAAATTTGATAAATGCGGCGGGTGTACGGTTATCGGAATAATGAAAGTAGTGTCCGAATTAAAACTTCCAATAAATATAGTTGGAATTATTCCATCAGTTGAAAATATGCCAGGTGGAGAATCGTATAGGCCAGGAGATATCATAAAATTATACAACAAAAAAACGACAGAAATTCTAAATACGGATGCAGAGGGTAGATTAATTTTGGCAGATGCATTATCTTTTGCTGAAAAACAATACGCACCAAAAGCAATTATTGATTTTGCAACATTAACTGGAGCTTGCATAATTGCATTAGGTACCAACATAGCTGGCATGGTTTCAAATAATGATAAATTAGCACAGAAAATCATAGAATCATCAAAAAGAACAACAGAAGATGTATGGTTACTTCCATTAAATGATGATTATATGGACATGGTAAAATCAGATGTGGCAGATATGAAAAACACTGGAGTTGGAAGAGCGGCCGGGACTATTACTGCTGCAGCATTTTTAAGAAATGCAATAAAAGATACACCCTGGGTTCATTTTGATATTGCAGGTGTCGCATGGACACAAGTAGCAACTAAAGAAAAGCCTTACAATCCAAAAGGCGCTACAGGTTTCGGTGTAAGATTAATTCTAGATTACCTCCAAAATATATAAAGTCAAAATACAAATTATGGTAATTATCATTATTGAAAATTTGTTTACATGTTATTATACAAAAATATCATTACAGCATTATGGTAAAAGAAAGTGTTTGCGATTGTAACGATTCACACCATACTGGTCATGACTACATACACTACAAACATGTCGGGAATCAATGCATACATCCAGATGGCCACATTCACAAAATTGAGGGAAAATAATGAACGTCGAAAATGCAGTAATGCGGTTAAGTGATCTCATTATGGAGCGTGAACAGCTCAGAGAACTAATTCAAAAAGAATTGAAATACGATATAACAGAAAGTGCCAAAACAAGTGTGATTGCAACAGTCGATTTTCTAAGCGATGAGATAGCTACGCTAAACGATATTCTAAAAGATTTAGATTAGCTAGTAACCCCGACTGTTTCGATCGGGTTTGTCAGTGCTTGGATTTCTAAAACCGTGTTTTTCCATCATATGGTTTAGAAATCGTATGTCATCTGAGAATTGTTGTCCACAAACAGCGCAGTTAGTCATTGAAATCCGTATGTAAATCATGAATTCCATATTAAAAGATTGATTGAATAGTAATAGAAAATGCCAGCACTGTTGCTTCCCAAGAGCTCTCGCATCTTAGTAGCACAACAGCGACATTAGGTTTGACTTCCAAGTTCGGAATGGGATTGGGTCGCACCCTAACGCTATGACCGGCTTGAATCACGTTGACATAATCTTATCTATTAAGGTAACGCCGAATTTTAGATATTTCAAGAGGTATAAAGCCAGGATTTATCGGATTACAACATGACTCATAGAGTTGCAGTATTAGATAAGGATCTTTGTCAGCCAAAAAAATGTGGTTTGGAGTGCATAAAGTATTGTCCAGTGAATAAATCTGGAGCAGATTGTATTACTCTTAATGAAGAATCAAAAAAAGCTCAGATAGATGAAGATGTTTGTAATGGGTGTGGCATATGTGTTAAAGTTTGTCCATTTGATGCAATAACTATTGTTAATTTGGCATCTGAATTGGGAGATGAAAAAATCCATCAGTATGGTGCAAACTCATTTAGACTATACAAATTACCTACTCCAAGAAAGGGAGAAGTCGTAGGATTACTAGGCAGAAACGGAATGGGAAAAAGTACTGTAGTAAATATCCTTTCTGGAAATTTGAAACCAAATTTAGGAAAATATGAAAGTCCTCCAGAATGGGATGAGATTTTAAAGCATTATGGTGGAACCGAATTAAAATCTCATTTTGAAAAAATTAAAAATAAGCAAATTCGTGCATCGATTAAACCCCAACAGGTACACCATCTTGCGCAAGCATTTGATGGAACTGGAAAAGAATTGATTGAAAAATATGATGAACGTGGAATATCAAGAGAATTGATCAAAGAGTTGGGATTAGAAAATTCAATGGAGCAAAATCTTAAAGAACTTAGTGGAGGAGAGCTTCAAAGACTAGCCATAGCAGCAGTTGCATCAAAAGATACTGAATTTTATTTTTTTGATGAGCCATCATCCTATAACGATGTTTTTCAAAGAAAAAGTGTGGCAAGAGTAATTCAGAGTCTTGCTAAGATTGGAAAAAGTGTAATGGTGGTGGAGCATGATTTAACCCTTCTTGATTTTCTTAGTGATTACATCGAGGTACTTTATGGAGAACCTGCAGCATATGGAATTGTGTCTAGCGTGTTATCAACAAAAATTGGAATCAACGTGTTTCTTGACGGTTATCTACCAACCGAAAATGTACGATTTAGAGACAAGAAATTTTCTTTTGATACATCCTCCTCATCCACTGATGTGTTTCAAGAGGGAAGTGAAATAATGTCATATCCAAAATTAGAGAAAAGGTACCCAACATTTTCAGTTACAATCCAACCTGGAAGAATAAGAAAAGGTGAAATTTTAGGAATAATGGGTGCAAATGCTCTGGGAAAAACAACACTGATGAAAATGATTGCAGGTGTAGAAAAACCGGATTTGGGAGAAATTGATAAGAAAATAAAAATTGCATACAAGCCACAATACCTTCAAAATGATATTGATGTTGAAGTAATTGCATTATTAGATAAGGCAAATGATGGTGCTATTGAGGGAAGTCAAGAAGAAGAACAGATACTAGATCCCTTGAAAATTAAAAAATTATACAATAAATCAGTAATTAATTTATCAGGTGGAGAATTACAAAAAGTTTCAGTTGCCTCGTGTTTATTACAAAAAGTAGATCTTTATGCACTAGATGAACCATCTGCATTTTTAGATGTAGAAGATAGAATAACTATTGCAAAATTCTTGCAAAGATTTGTTCGTTCGTTTGGAAAATCGGCCATAATAATAGATCACGACATCCAATTAATGGATCTTGTATCTGACTCTATGATAATTTTTGAAGGAGAGTCTGGATTATCTGGAAATGCTACATCTCCAATGCCAAAGGCAGATGCAATGAATAGATTCCTAAAATCACTTGACATGTCATTTAGAAGAGATGAGAGAAGTTTGAGACCACGCGTAAACAAATTAGAGAGTAGACTGGATAAAGAGCAAAAAAGTGCTGGAAATTTCTATTACAAAAATTGACTCGAATGTTAAAGAAGTCATTAGAAAATATTCTCACTCTGCAGGAAAGTGAAGAGCTCATATCATCTTTTGATCAGATTGGAGACATAATCATAGTTAGAATCCCAGATTCTTTATTATCAAAGAAAAAACTCATTGGTGAGACTCTACTAAAGGAGGTAAAAATTTCGAGGAGTATTTTTTATCAGGCGTCACCTGTAGAAGGTGATTTTCGTACAAGAAATTTAGAGATTCTAGCAGGTGAAGATAAAACAGAAACGGAATACAAAGAATTCGGCTGTAAATTTACCGTGGATGTTAAAAATGCATTCTTTTCGCCTAGGCTGTCTACTGAAAGAGAGAGAATTGCCAATGTAGTTCAAGATGGAGAGACCATAGTCAATATGTTTGCAGGAGTAGGTATGTTTTCAGTCATGATTGCAAAAAAGAAAAAATGTGTTGTGTATAGCATAGACATCAATCCTGTTGCGACAAAACTCTGTGAAAAAAATATCGCATCAAACAAGTTGGCAGGACGTATTATTTCTATAAATGGAGATGCATCACAAATTATTCAAGAACAACTAGAAAACACATCAGATAGAACTCTAATGCTTCTTCCAGAAAGATCTGATGAATTCTTAAAATCTGCGATTCAAGCAACCAAAAACGGTGGGATAATTCATTATTATTCTCATATTCATGCAGATAAAAAATCAGAAGCAGGAAAACTTTCTGAAGAACATTACATGCAAATAACTCCAGTTAAATCAGAAATTTTAGGATCAAAGATAGTTAGAGCAGTAGGACCTAGATATTATCAAACAGTCGTAGATGTAAAAATTTCAAAATAAATCAGTCATCTGATGAAATTGATGCAGATGAAGGTTTTGTTGTTGCCATTACATAGCCAATCCAAGCTACTACCCCAAGTATTCCACCTGCAATCATTAATATAGATAATTGCAATACTATTGGACTCCATTCAGAGAGCATTAGCAGATATGCATAAACAAAGAATGCTGTAATACACAATACAAAAATAGTAATTCCCATACTTTTTCGTTTATTCAATGCGGTCAAGTTTTTTGTGAGTTATTTATTAGTTTGAACTAGGTTAATTCAATTGCCATTAGATATGCATCTTCACCATCGCGATAATACGTATTAAGTTTTTGTCTAATAGCAAAACCTAGTTTTTCATATAATCTAACAGCATCATTATTACTACATCTTACTTCAAGATAGAACTCATCGCATTTTTTTAGTTTAATCCCATTGACAGATTCTTCAACAAGTGCTTGACCAATTCCTTTTTTTCTATATTCTTCAAGAACTGCAATAGATACAACATGTCCTTTTTTTACAAATCCTAATTTTTTAAAGTTAGAAAAACCGTATTCAGTTTTGCACATTATATAACCAATATTTTGTCCTGCAATTTCTGCAACAATGAATGCCTCTGGTATTTCTGCCAGTAAACTTTCATAAAAATAATCAGAATAGTGTTCAGGTAATGTTTTCAGATTAATCTCCATGATCGGAATCAGATCGGTTGGTTCTGCACGTCTGATGTTGCAATCACCCAATTGTCTAAGAATTACTTGCATTACTATAGTATTTTATTGTCAATATTTAATTTTAAACCATAGAAATTGACAAAAGTCCATGTTTACAACTTGAGAGGGTGTACTTTAAGAAACAAAAATGAATCAGAACAGAATTCTCAGTGTTCAGACAAAGTGAATTTTTCAAATATTGTATAAATTAGAGAATTTTACAAAATAAAAAAAGATGGTGGAAGAATTAAAGTTTAATTCTTCCTGTTCCTCTTCCAGTTGATATGTAATGACCTTTGAGATCTACTTTTGTTGATTCTAGCATCTCAGAGAGTTTGATCTTGGTTGTACCTTTTGCACTCATTATCCACAAGTCTCCTGCTAGTTTTAGTCGTTTTGCATCAATTGTCTTATCTTGCAATCCCAGGAATTCAGATGGCACTACTGGTCCGGTAATGGTAGATGTGCCTTTATTGGCAGATCTGACCACTATCGTATCTTTGAAATCTATACCTGTCATCACTAGTAATAAATTAAAATTGTATATGTTGTCTCGTTATCTACAATTATAATATTTTAGCTGGATTGTAAACTAGACTTTTTAAATTTATTTTGTCTAATCGTTAATGATGAAAGTTGGACGTTTGTTTGGAAAACCAAGTTCTTCAAATGACGGTGCTTTAGAAAAAACTCTGTCAGAGACATTAGTTAAAGATGTAATGTCAAAACAATTGATAATAGCTCATTCTTTAACAACCATTTATCAGATAGCAAAAATGATGGAACAGGGAATTGGAGCCATTTTGGTAAAAAATGATTCCACACCCATAGGAATTATAACTGATAGAGACTTTGCAATTAAAATTGCTGCAAACAAATATCCTCTGGATACACCAGTGGGCAAAATAGCATCAATGCCTTTACAAACAATAGGTCCAAATGAGTCAATACTAGATGCAGTTAGGAAAATGTCATCAAAAAAAATTCGCAAACTAGCAGTGGTTGAAGACGTAAAAGTAATTGGAATAATCACTTCAACTGATGTGGTAAACAGATTATCTATGATTAAAAAAGAGGTTAGAATTTAATTTCCCTAAAAAGCAATACGTGTGTTATTCCGGTGTAGCTGATACTTAGTGATTTTAAATTCTTTAAAGATTTTGGTTGGAGTACTATTTTGTAGTGGTATCTGTTATGCATAACATTAATCAATATATCACTATTTTGAGTAGTAAGAAACAAGCATGCCATCCCATTTAGATCACAAAACGATTTAATTGAAAGGTGAAGGGGTAAACATAATGAGCGATTCTCAAGAAAACATAGTTTCCGTAGTTAATTCATTGTTTGAAGTAAGCCAATTCAACAAAGGAGTGTATTCATTAGAATTTAGGATTATGGATAATGATTTTAAATCAAAATTTGAAATCTTGGCAAGAAAATTAGAAGACATGGGTTATTTTTGCAGACTGGTGGAAATTAATGGTGAAAAATTCTTAATAATTGAGAAATTCACTCCAAAAAAACAAATAAAATGGTTAAACGCATCCTGGATTCCACGAATTTTGTTTGCGATTGTAATTGCATTTGTAATGGTTGATGGATATTACAAAACCTCAGAGCTAAATTCCATGATAAACATAGGCGATCCCTTTGAGATGGCAATAATTTACACATTATCTCTTTTGGGGATTTTAGGAGTGCATGAATTGGGACATCTGGTTGCTGCTAGATATCACAAATTAAAGACAACTTGGCCATATTTTATTCCGGGGATTCCTGTTTTTGGATTTGTGCCAACCTTTGGGGCATTTATACAATCAAGAGGACTTACAATTAATCGCGAAATATTATTTGATGTTGCCATTGCTGGACCCATTGCAGGATTGCTGGTTGCAATAATTGTCTCACTGTATGGTGCATATACCATGCCGATTATAGATCCAAACATTGTTGAACAATTTGCAGAGGATGGTGGAAGTCTTACAGGTTTACCATATGGCAACCCATTACTATTTCAAGGTGCATTAGCAGCGTTTGGAAAAGAAGATGTATTTTTTATTTATACACCAGTATTGTGGGCAGCATGGATCGGATTTTTAATTACATTTTTGAATTTATTACCAGCCTGGCAGTTAGATGGTGGGCATTTGGCAAGAACTTTGCTTGGGCCAAAATTACATAGATATACAACATATGGAAGTATTGCAGTTTTAATTTTTTTAGGATTTTGGCCAATGGCAATTCTGATTGTTGTTTTAAGTACAAGAAACCCCAGTGCAAATCCATTGGATGATATTTCACCTTTATCAAAAAATAGAAAAATTGCATATCTAGGAGTCATTGCTTTAGCTGTATTGTGTGCACCTTTACCGGTTAATTTCTTATCGTAATAATACTCGAGCTCCGTCAATCACAACGGTAACTTTTTGTCTAGGACCCTGGGTTTTTAGAATATAATCCAAAGAGGGTTTTATTCCAGATAAAGAAATCATGTTTAATTTTTTTACATAGTATTCTGGAAGAATTGAAACTAATCCAATTTGAAAATTCTTTTGTATTTCTGATAAAAATAATAAATCTTCCATTCCATCAACATATTTGATTGGATTTCGAAGTTGATCAAGAGTCAACCTTCCTTCGATGAATTGCTGAAGTGCATTTGATCCTAACCCGGATCTACATTCGGCTACCAATATGGCCAATCCTCCATTTTGAATTGCACTAGTGCAATTCCAAAGAGATGAAAGAGATTTTCCAAGATTATCATTACTTGCATCTTTTCCCGTACTGATAATCACTGATTTATGGTGACCAATGTCTTTGATTGCAAACGATTCTAGAATTTTTGTCGATGAAGCGGTTTCTGAAGGATGACCTATTGTAAAATCAACTATTCCTTGAGAATTTGCGACAATTTCAATTGCCTGAATTTCAAAATTATCAGTAAAATTTTTTGCTTCATCAAAACTTTCTGTA
>JAEMQG010000146.1 GCA_022758935.1 Candidatus Nitrosopumilus sp.
AGTTTATAGATTTTGGCCATTGTCTCCTGTATCATATTTACTGTCAATATTTTCCAAGGTACTAACTGCAGCGTTTTTACCAATGTCAATCTATTTTATTTTAAAAAGCAGTCTATCAATGAAACAAAAAATACTGACTGTGGGAATTATTACAGGAATAATTTTAGCTGGTGTAGTTGCATCTGCAGGAATATCATCAGGTGAGGCTGCACAGGAAGCATTTAATTCAAAAGAGTTCTGGATGGGATTTACATCATTTGCAAATCAATTAAGATTTGATGGTCTAGTTATGCTGCTTATGATTCCTCTAATTGTAGGATTATTCATTGCATCAAGGTATGGAGTAAAACACGGAGAATCAATAATGATATTTATTGCAGGAATGCTCTTAATTGCTCCAATACTTACAGGTTTTACAAACCAGACAAATCAACCGTATAGATTTGTACCACTAGTGGTATTTTTTGCAGTTGGAGTAGGAGTACTGCTAAGCGACAGGTCTGACAAAAGTCCACATTGATTCCAAAGTATCACCTGGAATGACAGCATATCCATCGTGTGCAAATCTGGCAACCAATACAGGTTTTTCAGCCACATTATCAGATAATATGGTACTTGCTACAAGATCTTCAGAATCAAATGTCTGTGATTGAACCCGTCTTATCACCTGATAATTCTGGCCATCAATTGTAATTATTGGATCACTTCCACGCGATACTTCAAAATCCAAAAAAGATTCAAGTGCTAACAAATCAAGATCAGAAAATTTCGTGGATTCCAGATACACTACTAGTTGTCCATCGGAATTTCTTACAGTTGTCTGCACGAAAATAAAAATGTGATTTCCAATTTCAGTTTGGGTTGTGCTAAAAGAACTATTCAAAGGAAATAGAAGAAAAACAAATCCAAATAGAATCATCTTGTTCATAGAACTATTTTATTCCAGTAGATAATTAATTTGCTGGTTTTGAAAGTGTTTTTCCCAGTAAATCATTATACAGGGATATGGCATCTTGTTCATCTTTTGAACCAACTATTACAGCAGAACCTTTTTTCATAAAATTAACAGAGATATCATTTGTTCTCAATGACAAACCAAACTCACCTTGATTCTCAACTAGGAATCCCTTTTCCTTTGCTATGCTAGTTACCAAATGTACATCCAGATCAAATGTTCCAGTCGGAGTAATAGAAAATGTTCTTTTACCGCGGTTTCTGCCACACAATTCCTCCAAAATCAATTCCTCCTTTACCACTTCTTGTGATTTACCAGAGCCGCATACAGGACACTCTTCTGCTCTAAATGTACGTGTACTGGTAAAATCTAGATTCTCTATATCAACATGCAGTATTTTATCTGAGAGACTAGGCTTTTTCCCCATAATCACCTTGACTGCTTCTGCAACTTCAATTCCCCCAACAATAGACAGTATTGATGGATGTACTCCTTCAATACTGCATGTAGGCATTGATTCCTCATCCAGTGCAGGAAACATACAGTGGTAGCATGCACTGGTTCCAGGCAATATGGTAAATATCTGACCCGACACTCCAACTGCAGCGCCAGTTACAAAAGGAATTTTAAACTTTACACATGCTTTGTTTAATGCATATCTTGCATTCACACTATCTAGTGCATCAATTACAACATCACAGTCTTGAACCACTTCAAGTGCTGTATAATCATTAACTGAAATAGCTAGTGCCTCTATTTTACAATCAGGGTTTAGTTTTTGCAGTTTCTTTGCAGCAACTTCAACTTTTACTTTGCCTACATCAGATTCGTCAAACATTGTCTGACGATGTAAGTTGGATAATTCGATTACATCTCTGTCCACAATTCGTAGTGTGCCAACACCCATAGCTGCTAGTCTGGTGGTAATTGGATTGCCCAGTCCACCAACTCCTACAACACATATTTTTGCATTTTTTAGTTTTAATTGTCCTCCATATCCAATCTCTTCAAGCATTACCTGCCTGGAATACCTGTCTAGTTCTTTAGCAGATAGTTCTCCTGAACCACCAGCAACTGCAGGCAGAATATACACCTCATCTCCGTCATTTAGAACAGTTTCCATGCCAGCAGAAAACTTTGCATTTTTTCCATTAATGTAAATATTAATCAAAGAACGTGGAGTCCCGTCACTTTCCAATACCCTTCTCTTAAAATCATCTCCCATTATTTTAGATAATTTTGCAAACGCGTCAGTTAGCGAGTCAGCTGTAATCTCTGTTTTTTTCTCACCGCCGCCTTGATTTAAAACGGATGGAATTGTAAATGTAATATTTGCCATTAATGTACTACCGCCGATATTTGAGCAATGTCTGCTTTCATTACTTTGGGTTTTTGTAAAACAGTCATTATTGATTCAGTTGCCTTTAGTCCGTTTCCAGTAACATAGCATACTACCTTGTCATTTTTGTCAATTTTACCTTGTTCGACCATTTTTTGGAGTATAGCCACAGATACGCC
This sequence comes from Candidatus Nitrosopumilus sp., assembly GCA_022758935.1. Lineage (GTDB taxonomy): Archaea > Thermoproteota > Nitrososphaeria > Nitrososphaerales > Nitrosopumilaceae > Nitrosarchaeum. The sequence goes on from JAEMQG010000146.1 coordinate 2,474, forward strand.
TCCTGCAGGCTCTGTAAATATTCCCTCAGTCTGAGCCAAAAGCAATATTGCATCTAAAATTTCCTTGTTGTTGCATTCTTCGGCAAATCCGTTATACTGTGCCAATCTTTTCAAAACATATCTGCCATCTCCAGGATCACCTATTGCCAAACTCTTTGCAATGGTATCTGGATTTTCTACTGGAATGACTTCCTTAGATTTTTTCTTGAATGCATCAACTATAGGTGCGCATCCATGTGGCTGAGCTGCAATCATGTGCATGTTTGATACGTTGTTTAGTAATGATATTGATTCAAGTTCTTCAAATCCTTTACAAATTGCATTTAGCATGGCACCACTGCCAACAGGAACTATGAGTTGATCAGGAACCTGCCAATCAAGTTGTTCAGCTACCTCATATGCAAGGGTTTTGGAGCCTTCCACATAATGAGAACGCATGTTAATATTTACAATTCCAATTCCCTTACTATCGCCAATTTGTGCAGCTATTCTATTTGCGTCATCATATGTTCCATCTACTGCAATGTAGTTTGCACCGTAAGAGAGTGCCTGAGCAATTTTTGCCATTTCAATATTACTTGGTGCAAATACATGACAAGAGAATCCACCTTTTGCTGCATGAGCTGCAGTAGCTGATGCCAAATTACCAGTTGATGCGCATCCAACAGATGACAAACCAAATTCCTTTGCTTTTGACACTGCAACGCCAGCTGGTCTGTCTTTAAATGAAAATGTAGGATTTACAGAATCATTTTTGATATAGAGATTGTTAAGACCTAGTTTTTTGCCAAGATTGTCTGCCTTGATAAGAGGTGTCATTCCAGCACCAATACTGACAATGTTGGATTTTTGCTCTATAGGTAATAATTCAAAATATCTCCAGTATGTATGCTCACGATTTGAAAATGTATTTTTTGAAATTGGAGGAAAGTCATATTTTACATCTAGCGGCCCAAAACACTCATCGCAGATATATTTGAAAGCAGTTTCATACTCTTTCTTGCATTCCCTACACTGTAGTGATGTTCTAGCCAAGATCTGTTCTTCCTCTTATAAGATACATAAAAAATCCTAATATCAAGTTAAGTAGCACTTAACTTCATGAATTAAAAGTATAATAGTATTTTACTCATGTTGATAAAACTACAATTAAGTCGAATTTTTGAAGAAAATTTGGAAAAATCAATTTCTAGTCTAGTTTCCAGTTATCAGTAAGGTTTTTAGATATTTTTAGAAGATCAGATTTATGAAAAGGGGTCCAATGATAATCATCCCAATAGCGATTGGAATTGTAGTTGTTTTAGCTTTAGTTTTTGTACTAAATCAAAGCCCAAATGCAATAAGGGTTGATTTGCCAGATAAGGATGTAAATTTTACTGGAGAAAGTACAGAGATTCAAAAAAAAACTGATGAAATTGAGAAAATTAATTTAGAAAATAGTTATTCTCCAAAAGCAAGAGAATGGCAAACTTCTGGACCATTTCAAATTGACCGGAGTAAATATGCCATAGGTGAAAAAATTTTCCTAGTAATTGGCGGATTAAATGCAGATGAAAAAGGCGCTGTTGCTTTTATGAGACCATTAAACAGTACACATTCTTCAGTGTATATCACCATTCCATTTGATGGAACAGCAAAACCAGCGTTCAATTATTACATAGATCCTCAAATTTCCAAAATCAGAGGAATATGTTCAGTCGATGACATTACAGGAAAGTGGGCTGTGGTTTTCAGAGGAACAGATTATCCAAATTTGTATTTTGAAATAACAAAAGATATTGTTCCTGGAACAAATGTTGAACCAGTATGTTAAATTATTTTATTAAATTATTGTGAAAACAAAGCTTTTCGCCGGTGTGACATGCAGGTCCTGATGGTTCTACAAGATAAATAATTGCATCAGAATCACAATCCACAAGAATTTCTTTAACTTTTTGTGTGTTGCCAGATTCTTCTCCCTTCATCCAAAGTTTGTTTCTAGAACGACTCCAAAACCAAGAGTTACCAGTTTTTCTAGTTAGTTCAAGTGATTCTTTGTTAGAGTAAGCTAGTGTAAGAACATCTTTGGTATTTACATCCTGAACTATAACTGGAATCAATCCATCACCTTTTTCAAAATCTATTTCATCAATTGATTTTTGCATTATTTCAAATCACAAAGTATCTCTTATATTCTTACAGGAATTTTTCTCTCTTTAAGATGCATCTTTACTCCATTTACCCCATGCGTTTGATAATGAAATATAGAAGCAGCTAGAGCAGCATCTACATTTGTTTTCTGAAAAACATCTACCATGTCATCAGGTTTACCACATCCACCAGATGCGATTACTGGAATGGACACAGAATTAACAATTTCCCTAGTCAACAAAATATCATAGCCATCTTTCGTACCATCTTTATCTATACTAGTTAGCAAAATTTCTCCTGCTCCTAGTTTTTCAGCCTCTTTTGCCCATTTTATGGCATCCATTCCTGTCGCTTTTTTACCACCATAAATAAAGATCTCAAACCAAAATTCTTTTCCGTTCTCAGAAAAAATATTTACATCAGCCCTTAGATCAAAATTCCTTTTCGCATCAATTGCGACTACAATACATTGTCGTCCAAATAATTGCATTAATTCAGTAATAACTTGTGGATTTTTTATTGCACCTGTGTTAATACCGACTTTATCAGCGCCATTTAGTAATATGTTTCGAGCATCTTCCAGAGATTTTACACCTCCACCAACTGTAAATGGGATATCAATTACCGTGGCAACTTTTCTAACTAAATCCTTGATTGTTTCTCTTTGTTCATCAGATGCAGTAATATCCAAAAAAACTAGTTCGTCTGCCCCCTCATTACTATACTTTGCAGCCAATTCGACAGGATCCCCGGCATCTTTGATTGATTCAAAATGAAGTCCCTTTACTACTCGACCATTTTTTACATCAAGACATGGAATAATTCTTTTAGTTAGAGTCATGACAATTGCTTTGCCTCCTCAATTGAAATTTTATTCTCATAAAGTGCTTTGCCCAATATTACTCCAAATGCATTTTTTTGTTTTACATTCTGGACATCAGTTATGTTTGAAATTCCACCACTTGCAATTACATTTACATTGTTTAATTGACAAGCTTGCTCTAAAAATTTTAAATCAGGCCCATTTAATGTGCCATCCCGACTAACATTTGTTAGTAAAAACTCTGAAAATCCCATCGTAATGAATTCTTGCATTGCCTTAATTAGCTGAATTCCAGTTCTTTTTTGCCATCCATTTATTACTATTTCCCCATCTTTGTGATCAACTGAAATTACAATTTTCTGAGATCCTAAATCAGATAATAATTTTTTCAATGTGAGTTTGTCTCTGAATGCTAGAGTTCCTAAAACTACCCTACTAGAAATTTTTGCCATATCAACTATAATTGATTCATCTCGTAATCCACCAGCAACCTGAATTGGAATTGAAATTTCTTTGATAATTTTTTTAATCAATAATAGATTGGAACCCATTCCAAGAGTTGCATCAAGATCTACTAAATGTAGCATATCTGCCCCATTTGACTCCCATCTTTTAGCAATCTCAATTGGATTGTCACTATACACAGTTTTTTGGTTTGGGTCCCCCTTGTAGAGTCGTACCACTTTTTCATTCATTAAATCAATTGCAGGAATAATTTTCATTTTTTACACACTGAAAGAAAGTTTTCGATCATTATTTTTCCAACTTTACTAGATTTTTCTGGATGGAATTGAGTTCCAAAAAAGTTGTTTTTTTCAATTAC
>JAEMQG010000110.1 GCA_022758935.1 Candidatus Nitrosopumilus sp.
AAGTAAAAATAAAATTTAGAATCTCTTAATAATATTATAAAATGTATCACGTTGAGCTGGTTGACGTCCAATTTCTTTTACCATTGTAGCCAACTCTTCGACAGATGAAGTAGTGGGTTTTCCTGCAGCACGATAAATTTCTTCAGAAAATGCAGTTCCGACTAAGTCATTTCCACCATTAGATAATGCAACTTGTGCAAGTTTTTTACCATATGCAACCCAATAAACAGAGATATTATTCAGAACATTTGCAAGCATTAATCTAGATAATGCAATAATTCTTAAATCATATACAGATGAGCATTCATTGTTTACTAGATGTTCTTGCTCAAGTTCAGTGTTATCAAGACTAAATTTAAGAGGAATTAATGTAATAAAACCATTAGTCTTTTTTTGTAATTCACGAATTTTTATTAGATGATCAATAACATGAAATGGTTTTTCAATATGACCATACAGCATTGTGACATTACTTTTGATTCCAAGATTATGAGCTTGTTTAATTGTGTCTAACCATTCCTGTCCCGAACATTTCCCCCTAACAATTTTTCCCCTTATTTCAGGGTGGAATAATTCAGCCCCTCCTCCAGGCATAGAGTCAAGACCAGCATCTTTAAGACGAGAGAGAATCTCCTTGACAGAATTTTTTGTTAATTTAGACAAATAGAAAATTTCAGCTGCAGTTAGTGCCTTAATTTTTAATTGTGGATGATTTTTCTTTATAATTCTCATCATGTCTTCATAGTACTCAAGAGGAAGTTTTGGATGAAATCCACCTACAATGTGAACTTCGGTTGCACCCATATTTTTTGCAATGGCAACACGTTGTTCAATTTGCTCTGGAGTGAGAGTGTATGCATCTTCAGCACCATCTTTTCTATAAAATGCGCACATTTGACAACTTGCAGCGCAAACATTTGTGTAATTCATGTAATATGATGCAGCAAAAGTTACTGTATCGCCAACTAATTTCTTTCTAGTAATATCAGCAACTGCACTTAACACATGTAAATTATCATAATTCATCAATTCCAGACCATCATCATAAGTTAATTCTTCTCCAGCAATTGCTCGATCTAATGCCTTCGATTCACCTACTAGTTGTTCTAACATATAACATGTCAACTGTTAAAGGATATATTCCTTAACTGTCAGTCTCAAGAAATAAGTAGGCAAGCAGATTACAAACATTATGGTACTTCCACTTGTCGATGAAGATAAGCTAAAGTGTTACTTGTGTCATATAGGATTTGAGAATATTGAAAAACTCAGAGAGCATCAAAATACAACGCATAAAGAATTTTTTGAATCCCATGAAAAAAACAGTAAACGTGAACCGGTGCCAGGCGATGTTACTGTGTTTTAGATTTTTGTTTTTGTACAGACTTTAACAGTTCTTTAACCATTTCTTTACTAATGCTAGCAAGGTCATAATCGTGATCAATAGATAATGCTTTTTTAAAATGTTTTAATGCATCGGCAAGATTTCCCAATTCGCCTAGGGATAGTCCTTTGTAAGCTAATGCCATAGCACATTTTTTATCAACTTTAAGGGCCAGATCATAACACTTGATTGCATCTTTGTATTTTTCACTTGTATGCAATGATGCACCCTTGTTCACTAATGCATTGAGATTTTTTGGATCAATGAATAGTGCCTTGTCATAATATTTTATAGATTGTTTTATCCTACCCAAATTTTGTAGTGTTACACCTTTGTCTATTAGTGCATTAATGTTTTTAGGCTCTTGTTTTAATGCAAAATCATATAGTTTCAGAGCATCTAAAAAATTACCATCTTCACAAAGATCATAAGCTTGTGATAATATTTTATCTAATTCTTTACTCAATGTATACTTGATAATACTTTATCAATAATATAGATTGACCATTAGTTAACTATATTGTTTAATTATCATTGAACTCATTGATAAAGAGAGAAACAAATTGGTAAAAAAACAACTAGATTCAAATGATTATTCAAGATGCACTAGACAAAGATAAAGAAACTATAGGGCTTACCACAAATTCAAGCAATCAATAAAACGAGAAACCACTCTAAGAGCATATAATCATGCACTAGACAAATTTATGATTCTCAGATTTAATTTTAAGACCAAAAATCTCACTAAATCCTCAAGTCAATACAAATCTTAGAAAATTCATTGGTGCCAGGGGTTCGAACACCTCTCATAATCCAATTTATGAGATTTTAGGATATTCTTAAGTATGATTCTGCCATAGTATACACTATGGGGTTTGAGAAACTCTTGCAAAGAATAATGGATTCAGATGTAAACATTAGACATAGTGTAATTACCGATGGTGAAGGTGACATTATCGCCGTGAATCATCGTCCTGGAGTAACAAATTACTTATCTCAAGAAGAAACTAAAACTTCGCTTAAAAGAGCAGCTAGTTCATGGAAAGCAAGAAAACAACTCAGTTCAAAAATAGGAAAAGGATTGTATGCTGTTGCAGCATTTGAAAAGATTACTAGAATCACTTTTCCATTAGGAGATAACAACCTTATCTTTGTAAGTATGGGTTCTGATACTACTCGAATGGATCTTCATGAAGGAGGTCAAAAGCAAATTATTACACATATTTTGAATATTTTAACAGGGGACCCAACAAAGGCATAATCAAACAAAATTACATTATAATCTCTTTTTTCCTTAAAACTTAAGTTGACAGAAAATTCAATTAAATCATTCTATGAAAATTTCGAAAATTCAAAAATCATTAAAAAATATTATTTCAGGAGAGGTATTTTGGGACAAAGAAATTTTAAACTATTATTCCGTTGATGCAAGCTCGTATCAAGTTATTCCTAAGATAGTAATAATTCCAAAAAATGAAAAAGACGTGATTAATGTAGTTAAAATTGCAAAAAAATACAAAATATCGGTCACTGCAAGAGGTGCAGGAACAGGTTTGGTGGGAAATTCGCTAAATAATGGGATTATATTAGATTTAAAAAAATTTGATTCGATAAAAATTAAAAATAATCATGTCATATTAGGTTCAGGTACAATCAAAGGCAAACTAGACCAAACATTAAAAAAAAGCGGAAAGTTTTTTCCACCTAATCCCTCCATTGGTCCATATTGTTCAGTTGGAGGAATGATTGGCAATAATTCCTCTGGAAGTCGAAGTTTGAAATATGGCAGTGTAATTGATAATATTGAGGAAATTACTTTTGTTGATGGCAATGGCAAAAAAATAATATTGCCAAAAAATAAAAAAGTAGGCGCAAAAATTTTTAAATTAGCAAAAAAGTTAGAGTGTGAAAAATTTCCCAAAGTCACAAAAAATTCTTCAGGATACAGGCTAGATTCAATTAAATCAATTAAAAATACACACAAAGTTATTGTTGGCTCTGAAGGAACTTTGGGAATAGTACTGTCAGCTAAGTTAAGAATTAAATCTATTCCAAAAAAAAGAGTGCTTTTTGTAATAGAATATAAATCCGAAAATGACGCTGCACAAGACTGTACCAGAATTTTAACTACATTACCCGTAGCAGTAGAGTTTCTGGATAAGACAATAATGAAAAACATCAACTACAAATTCAATAGAAAAACCAATTGCTTGCTTTTTGTTGAATATGACTCTGAAATAAAAAATATTCAAAAAAGATTGAAAAAAGTAATTACAGGAAATATTGCAAAAACTATCAAAAATGATTCAGAGGTTCAACGTTGGTGGAAATTCAGAGATTCTTCATTGCATTATAGTTTAAAATCAATTGAAAATAAAACTCCACATGTAATTGAGGATGCCACAGTTCCGGTTAAACATCTTCCAGAATTATTTTCAGTAATTAATAAAATCAATCAAAAGTTTCACACCAAATCAATTACATACGGACATGCAGGTAACGGAAATATCCATGTTCGATTAATTTCAGATGGGAAAAAGATCGAGATCATCAAGAAGATTGTAGATGAGTATTTTGATAAAATCATTAAACTTGGAGGAACCATTACTGGTGAACATGGAGATGGCTTGGCAAGGTCAGAATATATTAGAAAACAATATGGTCCAGTAAATTATAGAATTTTTAAGGAATTAAAAAGCCAGTTTGATCCTGAGAATATACTAAATCCTGGGAAAATTATCTCTCATAAGAGTAGCATAATAAAGAATCTAGAAAATTTGAAGCATTTGAATAGACAATCGTGATCATAATGATATAATTTATCCATAATGATATAATTTATTCATAATGCTCTTCGTGTCATTACTTTTTGTTGCTAAATTCTTAAGTTTATAAAAAATTCAGAGAGTTAATGACATTTGTTCTAAAATGTAAATATATTCAAAACATGTTTTCTAATAATATCAATGGAAATTAGATGTCCACGTTGTAATTGCCTTCCTTCAGAATGCAGAATCAGCGACACACCATATGATTGTCCTAATTGTACTTGGACACAATGCGACTGTTGGGTAGAAAATAATGGAGATTTATAGTGTATTGAAATTAACCTTTGAGAATATGGAACGATTTGTAAAATTAGAAAAACAATCTCATCAT